>PKWC01000030.1 GCA_003131925.1 Alphaproteobacteria bacterium
CGCCACGCAGTTGACGGTGATGTTGCGGCTCGCCACTTCCTGGGCCAGCGACTTGGTCATGCCGACGAGCCCGGCTTTCGCGGCCGCGTAGTTGCCCTGACCGGGATTTCCCGTCGTGCCGACGACTGAGGTGATCGTAACGATCCGCCCCCAGCGCCTTTTGATCATGCCACGCAGAAAAGCGCGCGAGAGGCGAAACGCCGCCGTCAGATCAACGGCGATCACGTCGTCCCACTCCGCATCCTTCATGCGCAGGAAAAGATTGTCGCGGGTGATTCCCGCGTTGTTGACGAGGATGTCCATGCCTCCCAGCGCCTCTTCGGCGGCCTTGGAGAGCTTTTCAATAGACGCCGAATCATGCAGATCGCAAACGGCGGCGTGGACGCGAGGGCCCAAATCGCCCTTCAGCGCTTCGAGCGCCGCCGCGCGGGTTCCCGAAAGCATGACGGCAGCGCCCCGTGCGTGCAGCGTGCGCGCGATTGCTCCCCCGATGCCGCCGCTTGCGCCCGTCACGAGTGCGGTCCTGCCCGCGAGATCAAACATTTCCTGCCACTCTCTCAAAGCATCTTCGCGAACGATTCGATGTCGTCCGGCGTATCAAGCGCGACTGGAAAGAGTTCGCGGTCGATCCGCTTTATCATACCGGTAAGCACCTTGTTGCCACCCGCTTCAACCGTCGTATCAACCCCGAGCCGGCGAAAGGAAAGCACGCTTTCGCGCCAGCGCACGCGCGACGTTACCTGTTCCACCAGAAGCCGGCGGATCGTCTCAGGCTCGCAGGTCTCCTCGGCGGTCACATTGGCAACGATCGGAACGGCAAGCGGGCGAATGATCACGCTTGCCAGCGCCTCGCGCATTTCGTCCGCGGCCGGCTGCATCATTGGGGAGTGAAAGGGGGCACTGACGGACAACGGAATCGCGCGTTTCGCGCCTTTGCCCTTGGCAAATTCGCCCGCGCGCTCGACGGCTTCTTTCGTGCCCGAGACAACGACCTGTCCCGGAGCGTTGTCATTCGCGACTACGCAGACGCCGCCCTGCGCCGAGGCTTCAACGGCTGCCGCCTCCGCGTCGGAAACCTCTATTCCAAGCAGCGCGCTCATCGCACCGACGCCCGGCGCCACAGCACGCTGCATGGCAAGCCCACGCCGCTTGAGCAGACGCGCAACGTCGGAAAGTGCGAATGATCCCGCTGCGCCGAGGGCGCTGTACTCACCGAGGGAATGTCCCGCAACAAGACGCACATGACGGCTGAAATCGAGTCCGCCTTCGCGTTCGAGCACACGCACGATTGCGAGGCTTACTGCCATGATTGCAGGTTGCGCGTTTTCGGTAAGTATCAGTTCTTCTTCGGGTCCTTCCCACATGAGGCGGGAAAGCTTCTGCTTCAGCGCGTCATCGATCTCTTCGAACATCTCGCGTGCGCAAGAAAAGCCGTCCGCAAGCGAGCGGCCCATCCCCATCGTCTGACTTCCTTGTCCGGGAAAAACAAAAGCATAGCTCATGGAAATTTACACAAACCTCTCGTTCACAAATGCAAGTCTAAGCGATGGTTAACATGAAAAGAAAACGTCAAACAGCAAATCCATGGCTTGACTCTGTTGCTTTAATCGGAAGCGACGGAACATCGTTGCACAGAATCCGTTTTCACTGCGACGGGGCCGGCACCGGGATGCACCAACGAAATGCCGGCAGAAAACAATACGTAAGGAGATCGAACATGCGCCTCAAGAAAGCACGGAAAGATTCGGCATGTTTGGCATGTTGCACAACAGCGCTCGCATTCGCCGGGACCGCCGCGCCCGCTTTTTCCGCTGGCGGAGGCGGGGCCGAGCGAGGCGGAGGTATGGGAGCGCTGTGCGCGGCGGTGAAATGCGCGAGGTGAGGGCTCTCGACGGCGTTCACGGCGGCGTTGGCATGGCGCCCCGGGTGGTTGTGTTCCATGGCGGCTTTACGCCACGCGTGACGCCACCTACGACGGTCGCGCGCGAGCCCGTGACGGCCGCACGCGAGCCGGTGACGGTCGGGCGCGAGCGTGTCCTCGACCCATCGACTATTCTGCCGCTTGAGCGCGATCCGGGCTGATGCGCTCGATCCGTGGACCCAGAAGAAAAAGCGATCGGGCACGGCCATCAAAACAATGGCCGAAGGGTGGTGATCTGAACTGCCCAAGTGCGGCACTGTCTCTTGATCTGGATCGGTTAACGGCAGATACTCTGGAACCCCCGCTTTAAGGCGTTGGGTATTAAGACGGGCCCGCCCGTCGGGCCGGTCGGTCCGGAGACTGAAGTCCCCGGCCGTAACATCGAGGGCGCTGCCAAGGCAGCGCCCTTCGTNNCCCTTCGTCTTTTGCATAGCACTGGCGTCTTTCCGCAAGTCTGCGGATTGCCCTGAACTGCTCTTTCCTGTATAGGCCGCCGCCTTGAAGTGGCTGCGGTCGTGGGGTTCTTGATGCCGGATCGTCCGGCGCTCCTCGCGATCCAATGCGCGCGCCGGCCCCCTGCCGCGCACGTACCGCAGCTTGGGAAAGGGAAATCATGGCTCTTTACGAGCATCTCCTGATCGCGCGCCAGGACATCAGCGCGCAGCAAGTCGATGCACTGGCGACGCATCTGAAAACGATCGTCGAGGGCGAAGGCGGAAAAGTCGAGAAGCAGGAATATTGGGGCCTGCGCTCGCTTGCCTATCGCATCAAGAAAAACCGGAAGGGGCACTACGTGCTGCTCAACATCAATGCGCCGGCAAAAGCGGTGCAGGAGCTCGAGCGCCAGCTCAAGATCAACGAAGACGTGCTGCG
>PKWC01000004.1 GCA_003131925.1 Alphaproteobacteria bacterium
TTTTTCAACAGCCTGCTAGTGGGTGTGGAGCGTGGATGACGATTTTTGGAGGGCTGGATGCCGAAGAACTTGTGGCGACTGGTGCGTGGAAAACGAAGAATCGGCGAAGCGGTACAAGCACACGGTTACGACGGAGGAAGCGAAGAGGGTGAGGTCAATCATTGGATTGACGCGAGTGTTACCGCTGAATCCGTCGGCGCACTGGTCTCAAAAAGATCAAAAAGTGCAGCCGGCGTCGCCTATCACGACATTCGTTATGCGGAAGCCATGATCAGATCGCTAGGGCTAAAGCACAAAGGGGATGCTCCAAATTGTTCGGCGATAAACGAACTATAGCTGAACGTCTCGCAATGTTTGCTACCAGCTGGTTATGCAGTCACTCGCGACCCGCTGCGGCACTCGTTATCACGACCTGTATCGTTCTTGCGGGGCCTATTGCCGCAAACGCCCAGACCACAACGGCCGTGAAAACAATCGCTACGGGCAACGCGCCATTGGCGGTCGTTATGTCAATAGATTCCAGATTTGTCTATGTGACGGAATATGGCGCTGGAGCTGTCGGTGTCATCGATACCGGGACAAACAAACTTGTCGACCAGATTCAAGTCGGTAGCCAACCGTACAGCTTGGTCATGACGCCTGATGGCAAACGATTGTACGTTGCTAACTCGGGTTCAGGTACCGTGAGTGTGGTTGAGACCCAGACAAACCGACATCAACCAGATATTTANNATTTACATCGGGCCTGCCGCCAGCCCCTCCTTTCTGGCTATAACTTCGGATGGCCGCAAAGTGCTTGTAAGTAGCGTATACGGCGGAAACATAACATTCATCGATGTGAAGACGAACCGAGTTCTCCCGTATCCCATCGACAGTTCCCCACTCATACTTGGCTTTCTGGGGTGTCCTGAAGGAATTGCCACCGTTCCTGGTGCGAAGCGCGCAATTGCCTATCTCAACACGCAATGCACAGGTACCACTGGAGTCAGCGGCCACGATCCCGTGTTCGTGATTGACACAGAGTATGAACGAATTGTTGGCGTGATTGGTTTTTCCAACCACCCCAATGTAGGGAGCGGCATCGCAGTATCGCCGGATGGAAAGACGGTGTGGGTGAGTGGAGCAAACGCTTGTTCCGCGATTGGTTATGATCACCAAGGTTGCCCTGCCGACAGAGGCGACCCGGTCACGGTCATCGATACGACACGAAATACGATCAAAACTCAATTCTTTCTGGGCGGACCATCGTTCATCTCGTTCACTCCTGACAGTCGGTATGTCTATCTGGCTACATCCTCCGGAATTGTTGTAATTGATGCCGAACGATATCGTGTAGTTAGAACACTTCCTATCCTTGGCAGTACGGGAAGCGTAGCGTTCACGGCCGACGGACGGTTTGCTTACACGCCTATCATGGGAAGGAACGTTGTTGCAGTCGTAAGGACCGACTAATCCCACGTGCCGCGTCATCGCAAGTCGTCTCGATTGTTGACGTTGCCCCCCGGGATTCGGAAGAACGGATTATCGGGGGTATTGAAAGAGCACGAGCTGGGAGCGCCAACTGGCGAGCTCTGTCGCAAACGCGGGATCAGCCAGCAGACCAGTCCGACTATGTGGCCGCACACCTTTTGTTCGCCTCGACCAACCGGCCGCATCTTGCACGTCGAATATTACGCATGGGGCAATGACGCGGTCGAGGCGGTGGGGAATCTTGAGACGCTCGGGAACGTGCGCCGCGAGGAATTTATCGTGACAGCAGTAGAATCACCCCACGGTGGATTTTTATAAACGATTCTGCTGGTTAAAAAAGGAAAAGCCCCGCCGAAGCGGGGCTTAATTTGTTTATGTAGAACGCCGATCAAAAGTGGGGCTGCGATGAATTATTGTCATCGTTTTGCGGTGTCGAAGGCCCATTATTCCAGCACCCGCCGGAGTCGCATCCGTGCACGGTCGGGACTCCGACTCCTGGACCCCCTCGGTTTGGGTCGCCTCCAGAATTGGACGGCGGCGTAGAACGTTGAGCGCCTTGGTCCGGCGGCGTTGGGGGAGGATTCCCACTTTGTGTGGTGGCCTGATTTCCGCTGCTAACTGAGTAGTTGTCATTGTTGTCTTGGTTTTGAGCAAAACACGCCGTCGATATTCCGCCGGTCACAAGCGCGACCGCAGCAATCCATCGAGTCATGGCGCTTCTCCTCTTCCCGGACGAACACCGCTGACCCAGCGATTCACTTACCCAAAAATCCTATCCGGGTGCGCGAATCTACTGGACTTTAAGTTCCCGTCAACAGGGCGGCGGCGGTGACAAGAGGACATGGGGCGCATCGGCCCGCGAACCAGCGTGGCAAGGAAATTTCACGAGCAATCCTGGGCTTAACGTGGCATAGTCACGCTCTCAGGCTGCGCCGGCCGTCGCGCGGCGCAAAACGCATCGCGGCCGAGCAAGCCTTCCAGTTCAAAAAGGGGCGGATGATGTTCCGGGTTCTCCATATCGCAGCCAAGTTCATCCTGGGGACCATGTTTACTGTGGCCCTGATCGGGCATTTCAGTCCCGCCCAGGCCGTATCATTCAAAGTCCTGCATTCCTTCAGCGGCGGCAGCGACGGCTGCTATCCCGCCGCGGGCTTAATCCGCGATGGGACAGGTAAACTATACGGCACGACAGCGGGTGGCAACGGATGCAATTGTGGCACCGTCTTCGAGCTTGTCCCGGCTGGCTCCGAGACTGTGCTGTATAACTTCACATGTGGAGATAATGGCCAAGCTCCTGACGATACCTTGGCCATGGACAAGAAAGGCAATTTGTACGGTGCCACTATCGCCGGCGGCAGCATTGGCTGTGGCGTCATTTTCAAGGTTACGCCAAGTGGAAGAGAAAAGACCGTGCATGACTTCGCCGGGCCGCCGAGCGATGGCTGCGCCGCTCAAGGGACCTTGATCTTCGACGGGGCGGCCAATCTGTATGGCACTACGAGTGGCGGCGGAAAGAATGGTTACGGCACTGTTTTCGAGCTGTCTCCCGATGGCACCGAAACTGTGCTCTACTCCTTTTGCAAGAAGATTCCACGTTGCACCGATGGCGCGTACCCCCTTGCTGGACTGACAGCTGATCCGGCAGGCGATGTTTACGGGGCCACTGGATACCGTGGCAGCAGGACAAACTCCGGCACCATCTTCGAGCTAGCCCCGGACGGTGCCGAAACAACGTTGTATAAGTTCAAGGGTTCGCCGAACGACGGCAGCCTTCCTGAAGGCAGCATTATTGAAGATAATTCGGGCAATTTCTACGGCACGCTGTTTGTTGGTGGTCGTGGCGGCTGTTATGGAGACCAGGGATGCGGCGTGGTCTTCAAACTTGCACCAGGCGGAGCCGAAACCATTCTTCATTTCTTTACGGGCAAGAAAGGAGACGGTGCTAACCCCTTCGGGAGTTTGCTTGCAGATGGCGCCGGCAATATGTTTGGCGCAACAGAGTTCGGGGGCGGCCGGAACGTCTGCAATGGGTCTTACGGATGCGGTATGGTCTTCGAACTTGCTGCCGATGGAACCGAAACCGTGCTTCATACCTTCGGCAAGGGGAACAATGGCGCCAATCCTAGTGGCAACTTAGTTGCCGACAACGCACGCAATCTCTACGGCGCGGCGGCTCAAGGCGGCGTATACGGATTCGGCACAATTTTCGAAATTACGCCGTAGACACTCAAACGTTTCACAAGTCATGGAGACAACAGAAGTCGGGCTGGCTCGCTCTCAAATTTAGCCCAAAGTTTGCCGCTGTTGTCCGTATAAAATACCCATCCGGTGATCGGAGCAGACGGAGTTGTTAGTGGAGGGTTGTCGGGAAGATAATGCCCAAAGCTGAAACTCGCTGGCCACGCAGCTGCGCTGCTCCCTAGCGTGGGGATTCCTGTCGACGTAGTGCCGTTCGGCACGACGGCCGATCCGATCGCGTTGGTGGTTGGAAATCCCGCCAGCGTGACGGCGGCGCCGGAGGCGTCGTTGACGATGGAGCCGCTGAACGGGCCAATGTAGGCGTTGGAGGAGCCGATCTGGATGTTCTGGGTGTTCCCGTTCGTCTGGATAGCCGAGGTGGCGAAGGGCTGGTCCAGAAGGTCGCCGAATATGTTGGTGTCGATGAGGAAGTTCTTGCCGTGATTGACGCCGTTCACCTTCGTCGCGGCGTCGATGTAGATGTTCACCCGATTGGCATTTTCCACCGCAACCTCGTGGCTCTCGAAGGTGTGGCCGGTCACCATGACGTTGTCTGCCGCGAGAAACTGCATGTCATAGGCGACGGGTTCGCTGCCTTCGATGCGGGAGGTGCCCCCGGTGACGCGCCATTTGGCGACGTTGCCGATGTCCAGGCCGATATTGCGGAACTGGCAGAAGGTGTTGCGAATCTGTCCGTCGGGGCATTCTTGGTCATGGCTGATAGGCAGGCCCGTCTGCACGCCTTCGATCTCATTGTCGGCGAACAGGAAACCTTGGACTTGCGTAAATGTGCATACATAGGAAACCCCCGTTGTGGCGTGCCAAAAGCTGCAGGCGAGGATGTGCGGATCGTAGCAGTTGTCGATCTTGAGAAGAAACTGGGCCGCATAGCGCGGCGAATTGTCCGCGTAGTTGTCGTGCGCGATCGAACCGTCGCAGCCGGTAATCAGCGTATCCAACACCACGGGCAAGGGCGTGCCGCTGAGATCGAGCCCAACCTCGAAATAGGAATAGCCCTCGCCGGTCGTATCGAACAACGGCCCGATATGCAGATGCTCGACAATGCCGCTATGCAAGCGCGGCGGCACGTTGGCAGCGAACGTCATCGCAATCGCCGTGCCGCAGTTGCCAGGGCCAGTTGTCACGCTGGCGCCCGTCGCGAGAACCGAAAAATCGCGCAGCACGTATTGGGAAAAGGAATCGATGAATTGGACCGCGAGGGCTCCGCCGGTGTTCGGCGAATAGGGAACGATGAGCCGCGACACCGTCGATCCCTGCCCGATAATGGTAAAACCGGCATTGGCCGGCGCCGGCAGTCCCATGCCTGTCAGACTGGACAGACTGTTCAGGAGGTAATCCCGCGCCCACAGTTTCAGCACCACGCGGCTGACGGCGGAGTA
Organism: Alphaproteobacteria bacterium; assembly: GCA_003131925.1. Taxonomy (GTDB): domain Bacteria; phylum Pseudomonadota; class Alphaproteobacteria; order Micropepsales; family Micropepsaceae; genus Rhizomicrobium. Next base: position 5,109 of record PKWC01000004.1, read on the forward strand.
ATACCGCAGCACGTTCTGCATCGCCGGCGCGCAGTCGCCGCCGACGGGCGGCGCGCCGGCCGCTTCCAGCGAAATGTAGTCCGGATGAATGGTCCACCAGGGCGCATTGGGGCCCGGACTCCGGATCGACAACGGGTGATTCGGATTGCTTGAAACGGTGATGTACAGCGCCGACGAAACGGCGCTCGTGGAGTTGAACTGTTGAACCATCGCCGATTGCGTACCGGTCGGAATGGTGTAGGTGGCCAGTTCACCCAGCGTGTTCACGCAGATGCAATCGGTCATCGCATTTTCCTCGTTTTTATCAATGGAAACGTTCCGTCAGCGGCAAGCGTCTGGCGCAAATTTTCGCGGCGCGAATTCGGCCAAGGCCGGAATTCCATCCAAATGACGCGCATGAAGCGGCGGAGCGCACCTGGTCGCTCCTGACGATGTGGACTAGGACCTTTCATCAGCTAGCCACTAATATTCTCTCCCTGCATTTAGACGCGTTCGTTGGCGAAGTGTGAATTCATTCTTTGAGTGTGACCATTCCCCTAGTTGGGGGATAGGCGCGAAGTTGAAGCGCGGTTCGAGATTCGAGATTGGGCGGATGTAAGGTTCGGTGATCCGATAGAGATCGACGAGTTCGCGCCACGTGTATTGATTGGTGAAACGTCCGCACATGGATTCAACATAGCAAACAAAAAGCCAGAGCGCACCCAATGCGCCTGACGTGAGAACGCACGCGCTAAGAGATCGATTTTCCGCCGTCCGCTCCCCCCATGTCCTTGCCCGCTAGTCAGAATCGCATTTTGGACTTTCAGCATGCAGGGTCGGAAAACCTATGCGATGGTAGAAGCCAGCATTTTACCCTTAAATAGTATACAGACCCAGGGCTGACTGGAATGACCGCCGCGAATTTTGGCATCTTTGAGCTCTGTGCAGATAGGGCGTACGCCAGCGGTTCGAATTACGACACTCTCGCCAAACTCGGAGTGATGCCCTATATCCCGTTCAAGACGTCCCATACAGGAATCGGCAAGGATTTTTCCGAGGAAGCTCTCAAGTTGTGGCGGCAGATGTTTCATGAGTTCCATTTCCATCGCGATGCATTTCTGGCCCACTATCACCAGCGGAGTAACGTCGAGTCCGTTTTCTCAATGGTAAAAAGGAAATTCGGTGGTGACGTTCGGAGCAAAACTGAGACCGCGATGCTTAATGAGGTCCTCTGCAAATTCGTCTGTCACAATATCTGCGTTCTCAATTCCGCCATGTTCGAGCTTGGCCTTGACCTGGATAGCCTGCTTGCGCCGAAGATGCGCAAGCCGAATTTCCAAGTCATTCAAGGGGGGCGTTTGGGAGAACCCGAGCCGCGGATTCAATAGCCCTACGCTCTGAACGAGCCCGTCATAAGGCGGGGCTTCTTTCTTGCGCGCTGCTTTGTTGCGATCTCGTCCGCCCCTTGCCGCCAATCGTCGCCGATGAGCAAAACCGGGCCGAACGTTCCTGCACAAAAAATGTCCGCATCCTGCACAAAAATTCCGGGCCGAAACCGGTTTATTGTGCAAAGCCCACAAGGGGAGAGGGGATTCCGCGCGCTGATTTTCTGACGATGCAAGATTCCGATTCCCCTCTCCCCTTGTGGGAGAGGGATGCAGATACGTGCTACGCATTTTGCTCAGGCGCGGGTGAGGGGCCCCACGGCCACGCGGATATTTTCAATCGTCCCATCGATGGACCTGCTCATGCCCCGCTCACCCGTTCGTGCTGGGCGGACGGCTGCCATGCGGTTGACCTTGCCGCAGGTGCGATTTAACTCTGGAACGATCGACATCGTGCGTCTGGAGAAAGCGTGACAATTCCGGCGTTGCCGCAGAGGGCGCGGGCGATAATTTTGTGCGCGCTCGCCGCCGCGGCCCTTGCGCTTGCGGGCTGCGGACGCGGCGGCGGCCAGGAGGGATACGGCAATCGCGTGCCCGAGGTCGGCGTGGTGACAATCGCATATCGCGACGCGCTGCTGACCACCGAGCTTCCCGGACGCACGAGCCCCTATCAGCAGGCCGATGTGCGGCCGCAGGTGAACGGCATATTGAAGTCACGCCTGTTCGAAGAAGGCGGCACGGTGCGCGCAGGTCAAGCGCTCTATCAGATCGATCCCGCGCCCTACCAGGCTGCCTTCGATAGCGCAAAGGCGGCGCTGGCGAACGCGCAGGCCAATCTCGCGACGACTCGCGCCAAGGCAGAACGCTACGCATCCCTGCTCAAGCAGAGCGCGATTGCGCCACAGGACTATGACGACGTCGAGGCGGCCTACAAACAGGCTGCGGCGAACGTACTGCAACAGGCCGCCAATCTCGAAAGCGCGAAGATCAACCTCGGCTACACGCGTATCACCGCGCCGGTCACCGGACGCATCGGCCGGTCGCTCGTGACGGTGGGGGCGCTCGTCACTGCCGACCAGACCACTCCGATCGCCACCATCCAGACGCTCGATCCGATGTATGTCGATATCAATCAGTCCACTTCCGAGCTTCTTGCTTTGAAGAATGAGATGGCCGCCGATCAGATCAGCGGCGGCGCGAAGGCGACCGCGCGCGTCACGCTGGCGCTTGAAGACGGCTCGACCTACCCGCGCGAAGGAACGCTGCAATTTTCGGAGGCGAGCGTCGACGCGAACACCGGCGCGGTCGTGCTGCGCGCCGTCTTTCCCAATCCGAACGCACTTCTGCTTCCCGGTATGTATGTGCGCGCGCGCGTCATCGAGGGCATCGACAAGCGCGCAATTCTCGCGCCGCAACAAGGGGTCAGCCGGAACGAGAAAGGCGAACCGACCGCGCTCATCGTCGACTCGCGCGGCATCGCCCGCCTGCGCGTGCTTCAGGCGCCACGCGCCATCGGCGATTCCTGGCTTGTGACGGCCGGCCTTTCTCCCGGCGATCGCCTNNGACGGATTGCAGAGCGTCCAGCCGGACAAGCCAGTGCACGCCGTGCCCGTGAAGATGTCCACGGCAAGCCGTTCCTGACGCGGGCGCGCGATGTCCCGTTACTTCATCGACCGTCCGGTCTTCGCCTGGGTGATCGCCATCGCGATCATGCTCGCCGGCGCGCTCTCGATCGTCACC
>PKWC01000047.1 GCA_003131925.1 Alphaproteobacteria bacterium
GGGTGCGTCTCGAAGGACGCACTACGCCAATGCTACAAGCGATGTGGACGGGCGTAGGCAAAAAGAGAGGCCGTATAAAATGACCAAGGACCTGCCGGTGTGGCGCTCGATGCTGTTCGTGCCGGCGGACAGCGAACGAAAACTTGCGAAGGCAAAGTCTTCGCCAGCCGATGCACTCATTCTCGATCTCGAAGATTCTGTTGCAGCCGAGAACAGGTCGCGCGCGCGGGGTCTCATGCGCGAGTTTGTTCCTCATGCTTCGGCGCGGAGCTGGGTGCGCATCAACCCCATCGCGAGCCCGGACTACGCCGACGATCTCGAAGCGGTCGCTGCTGCGCCCCCCGCGGGCGTTGTCGTGCCCAAGCCCGATTCACCGCAATCATTACGCACGCTCGATGCAGATCTCCTGACGCTGGAACGCGCGAACGGATTGCCCGAACGCGGCATCTTCGTCATTCCGGTGGCGAGCGAAACGCCAGCGGCCGTTTTGAATCTTCGGGAATATCGAATTCCGCCCCCGCGCCTGCGGGCGCTCACATGGGGCGCCGAAGATCTGTCGGCAGCGCTTGGCGCCACTACAAACCGGAATGAACACGGCGAATTCGCTTTCACCTATTGCCTCGTGCGCTCGCTCTGCCTTCTCGCGGCGAAGGCGGCCGGTGTCGAAGCGGTCGAGACGCTTCATGCCGATTTCAAGGATTTCGCCGGGCTCGCGCGCGTCGCGCGCGCCGCGAACCGCGAGGGGTTCACGGGAATGCTCGCGATCCATCCCGATCAGGTCGAAGTGATCAACGCGGCCTTCACGCCTTCGCTCGACGATGTCGAGCATGCACGCCGGGTGGTTGCGGCATTCGCGGACGGGGCGGGCGTCGCTTCGCTCGACGGCAAAATGCTCGACCGGCCGCATCTGATCCAGGCCGAGCATGTGCTCGCGCTCGACGAGGCCGTCCGATCACGCGGGTGAACGGCGCATCATCCACCCGTAAAGCACCGCGATCAGAAGCGTGAAGGCGGCGAGGCCGAGCAGATTGGCCGGCGCGAAATCTGCCGGCACAAGTCCGAGCGGCGCGTCGGTCGAGAGCGCCACGATCAATCCCGCAAGCAGCACGCCGAACAGGCTTTCGCCCACGATCATGCCCGAGGCGACGAGCACGCCCAGCCTCTTCGCGTGCGCAGGGTTCTTCGTGCGGGCGGCGCGCCTGTCGTACCAGTGGCCGATGACCGCACCGATCACGACGGGAAGCGTGGCCGACATCGGCAGATAGATTCCGATGCCGACCGCGAGCGGCGGCAGCCTGAGCCATTTGCGCGCGGCGAAGAATTCGTCGAGCGCTACTACGACGACACCGAGCGCCGTGCCGATCCCGAGCATCAGCCAGTTGAGTTTCTGCTCGATCACGCCTTGGGCCAGAGCCGAGATGAGACCGGCTTGTGGAGCGGGAAGGGGCTTTGCAACCGCAGCCGCAGAATGCGGCGCGCCCACAAAGCCATAGGCTTGCGCAAGCAGATTGAGCACGGGCGGAATCACGGCCGCGCCCGCGATGACACCCACCACCAGCGCCCATTGCTGCGCACTCGGCGTCGCCCCGACGAGCTGGCCGGTTTTCAGGTCCTGAAGATTATTGTTCGAGATCGTCGCGATGGCGAACACGATCGCGGTGGTGAACAGCGCATAGGCGACGAGCGCGCCGCGCGCGTCGGCGGACGGCTTGGCCACGACCACGAGCAGCGCTGCGCATGTCAGGATGGCGAGAATGCCGACGCCTGAGATCGGGCTGTTCGACGCGCCGATGAGACCGGCCATGTAACCGCAGATCGCCGCGACGAGGAAACCGCCGAAGAAGACGAAGGGCACCGCGGCCGCGACGAGCGCGACCGTCTTTGCCGCCAGCGGGGTCGGTGCGAGAAATTTTACCAAAATGAAGGCAATGACCAACAGGCAGATGATGGTCAGCGCGCCGATCCAGCCGGCGCCCATGTCGATGTCGCGCCGGTCAGAAGTGATGGTCTTCGCCGCGCGCGAAGCTGTCACTGTGGATGCCAGTCCGCGCGCGACAGGTCCCGCGAGCTTCAGGAGCGTCCAGATGGCCGCAACGCCGATTGTACCGGCGCCAATGAAGCGCACCTGATGCGTCCATATATCCATCGCGCGGTCGCCGATCGCGCCCGGCGTAGCGGACGCCATCGAAGTGAGAAAAGGGACTGCGCCAGCCCAGGCGATGAGCAATCCGAGCAGCATCGCCATACCAACCGACAGGCCGACCAGGTAGCCCGCGCCGAGCAGCGCCAGCGAGAACGACATGTCGTATCCGCTGATGGCACCTGCGCCCACGCGGAAGAATTGTGTGACTTCGCCCGCGGCGATCCGCGTCGCGGCGAAAGCCGCAAGACCCGCCGCCGCGACTGCGCCATAAGTGACCGCGAGAAGGCCTTCGCGCGCGTCTGACGATGCGTCGCTCGTCACCGCTTCGCGTGCATGCGAGCCGACCTCGAGCACCTCCGCGGCGGCGACGCCTTCGGGATAGGGGAGGTCGGATGTCGTTACCATCGCGCGCCGGAGCGGGATGGTGAACAAGACGCCCAGAATGCCGCCCGAGGCGCAGATCAGGAACGAGGTCCAGAACGGGAAGCCTTGCCACCAGCCCACAATCACGAGTCCAGGCAGCACAAAGATGATCGCCGACAGAGTGCCCGCCGCGGAGGCGACCGTCTGCACGATGTTGTTCTCGAGGATGGTCGCGCCCTTGAAAGCCGAAAGCACCGCCATCGAGATCACGGCGGCGGGAATCGAGGTTGCAAACGTCAGCCCGACCTTCAGGCCGAGATAGACATTGGCGGCGGTGAACACGGTGGTGATGAGAACGCCGAGAACGATTCCGCGGACGGACAGTTCGCGCTGCGGGGCGATGGGGAGCGATGGCGTTGAAATGGGGGACCTGCCGGCGAGTCGTGTGCCGCCGCACGATTCATCCAAATCAGCGACACGTCAACGACCAGCGGTCTTTCCGCGGGGAGCATCGGAGATAGACATCGTATGAGAGTTGCGAACCCGATTCGCGCGCCTTCCTCAAAGTTGTCATGGCCCGCGCAAGCGGGCCAACCAGATGGAACCGAAATTGAAGGTAGAGTTCCTGTGATGACTCGCATTGCTTTTGGGTTTCGGCTGAGTGGCCCGCTCGAGTTTACACTCCGGCCGCGCTCTCGCGCGGACCGGGGTGGCGCGCCATGACAGAAGAAGGTGCGGTCGCGCGATTGGCAGCACGGCGAGTTTCCTTGCCGGCATTGTTTCCATGCGGGAGTTTGCCGGTTAACGTCCGGCAGGATTCGCGCCGAGAGTAGTTCTCATGCCGATGCATGCAGGTTAAACCGTGGCCTTTCTCGTGGAGGGTCGCCCGCGCCAACCTTTCCTGCGCGCACCGGCCGTCGTCATCTGGCTGATCGCGGCGCTCATCGGTGCGCATGTGTTGCGCGTACTCGTTTTTTTCCGCCAGTCCGAAGCGCTGTTCCTCGCCTATGGCTTCGTGCCCGCGCGCTATTCGCAGAATTTTCTTGCGGTACATGGGGTTAACCCCGGCACCATTTTCGAGCGGGCCGTTCCCTTCGTCACCTACATCTTCCTGCATGGGAGCTTCATGCATGTCGCGATCAACAGCGTGTGGCTCCTCGCCTTCGGGCCCATCGTGGCGCGGCGGTTCGGCTCTCCCATGTTCCTCCTCTTCTTTTTCATATGCGGGCTCGCCGGCGCGGCGGCGCATCTGGTCTGCAATTGGGGATCGACGGCGCCGGTGATCGGTGCCTCGGCGGCGGTTTCCGGATTGATGGCAGCGGGATTTCGCATGCTGCCGGCTGCCTCACGGCACGCACGGCAGGATCTGGCGCCGCTATTTACGCCGCGCGTGCTTGTGTGGACCGCATTGTGGGTGGCCGTTAACGTGATCGCAGGACTTACAGGCTTGGGTACCGGGGGGGGCGTCCAGCTGATCGCATGGCAGGCTCATCTGGGCGGCTATGCGGCGGGCCTCGTACTGGCCGGGCCGTTCGAAGCGTTGGCGGCCAGAGGACAGACGAAGGAACCCGCGCCGGAGGCTTGAACCGGCCGCCCGAAACCATAGATCAAGCGCGTGGCCGAGCGTGTTTGGTGCTCTGACGAACGTGAGGGACATCATGACGGACTCTCATTCCGCGGACGGCGCGACGATCCCGCAGCCCACTCCCAAAACCGCATTTCCGGTTGTTCGGCTTCTCTATGCGCTTGGGTTTGCGCTGTTGGCATGGTTCGCGTTCTGGGCGCTTCTGTTGCTGAGCGCGGTCCAGTTCGCGGTTCTTCTCGTCACGGGCCGGGTGAATGCGGAATTGAAGACTTTCAATCTGAGCCTCTTGCAGTATCTTTGGGAGCTCTTCGCCTTCATCACATTCGTGCGCGATGACCAGCCTTTCCCGATCGGTCCTTTCCCCAAGCCGCAATAGCGCCGTCGCAGCGTTCGAGCTTTCACCGGATTTCATTCACCTCAATCACGGCTCGTATGGCGCCGTGCCGCGCGAGGTGCGTCTGGAGCAGGAGCGTCTGCGCGCGGCCATCGAGCGCAATCCGACGGGCTACTTTCAGGACGAATTCCCGGACGCCATGCGAAGCATGGCTGCGCATGTGGCGCGGCGGCTCGGCGGACGGAGCGAGGACTGGGTCTTCTGCGAGAATGCAACGGCTGCGATCAGCGCGGTGCTTCATTCCCTGCCGCTCGAGTCGGGCGACGAGATCCTGACCACGTCTCACGCCTACGGTGCCGTGCTGAAGGCCATGAGTCTGGTGGCCGAAAGGCGTGGCGCGAAAATGCAAATCGCAACGTTGCCGCCTCTGCTGGAGCATGACGATCAGGTTGTCGAGGCGATGCGATCCGCGCTTGGCTCCCGCACGCGTCTTCTCGTTGTCGATCACATCACCTCGGCCACCGCCACCATTCTGCCGGTCAAGCGCATCGCGGAACTGGCGCGTGACTCGGGCGTGCCCGTCCTCATCGACGGTGCGCACGCGCCCGGCCAGATTGCGCTCAATGTCCCTCAAATCGGAGCGGACTGGTACACGGGCAATGCCCACAAATGGATGTTTGCGCCGCGCGGTTGCGGGCTGCTGTGGACCACGCCGGCGCGTCACGGGCAAACCCGCCCCGCGGTGCTTTCGCACGGTACCGACCTGGGATACGCGGCAGCCTTCGATTGGGTCGGGACCCGCGACCCGACGCCGTGGCTTTGCTTCGAAGCGGCGGCGTGCGCGCATGACGGCTTGGGGGGCCCCGATCTCATGGCGCGCAATCGTGACGTTGCTGCCGATGGGGCCCGCATGATTGCCTCGGCGCTCGATGTGCAGGTCGCCGGCACGCCCGATACGCGCGCTGCGATGGCGGCCTTCATACTCAGCGAGCATGGCGGGGACGCTGAGCATGCCATGCGTTTCCGGCACGCTCTCGCTCACGAGCATCGCATTATGGCGCCCGCCTATGCCTTCGCGGACAGGCTCTGGCTGAGGATATCGGCGCAAATCTACAATGAACCCGCCGATTACGAGCGTCTCGTCCCGGCCTGCCAGGTGCTGCTCGCCGCTCGCGCTCCGGCCCTTGCTTAAGGGTCGACCCACGTTCTGTGTGGCATTCGGGGTACAATTCGCACGAATCGACATCCACGAGCGGGCTTGCCGACTAAATTCTTGCTCGCCGGCGCGGCGCAAACCTATCCTTTGACAGCAAATCAGTCGCCGCTGGGGCTGTTCGGGGTGCAGGACAGCCGGGTGTCCGGAAGAAATCGGGGCTCGGGCGAGCTGCAAAGGGGAGCTAGAAATGTCCTGCAAGCATTCGGTCGGGGCCGGCCGGTCCCTGCTTTTCGTCAACGCGCTGCTTCTGACCACCGCGCTTTCGGCGCCCGCCTTCGCCCAGATCGAGGAAGTCGTCGTCACCGCCCAGAAGCGGTCCGAGGATATTCAGACCGTTCCCATCTCGATCACCGCGTACTCGGCGCAGGACCTGGCTGCGCACCAGATCGAGCAGGTCAAGGATCTGCAGTTCAGCACCCCGAGCGTGACCTATACGAAAGGCAATTTCACGGGTTCCGATTTCTCGATTCGCGGCATCGGCGAGTCGGTCGTCAGCGGCGACGCGGAGGCCGGTGTGGCGACGGACGAAAATGACGTCTATCTCCTCGATCCGCTCCTTGCCGAATCGAATTTCTACGATCTCCAGCGCGTCGAAATTCTGAGGGGCCCGCAAAGCACCCTCTATGGACGCGGCGCGACCGGCGGCGTGGTGAATTCGATCACCGAGACGCCCGATCTGTCGACGGGCTCCGCCGACGCCTATGCAAGTTTCGGCAATTACGACGCCGTCGAGGTGAAGGGCGACGCGAACATGCCGCTCATCACCGACCAACTCGGCCTCCGTCTTGCGGGCGACTGGGTCCGCCATAGTGGCTATATCGACGACACGTTCAACAACAGCCACATCGATTCGGAGGACACCTATTCGGTCCGTGCCAGCGTGAGATGGGAGCCCACCAACAGAACGACGGTGGATTTTGTCGCGCAGTTCACCCGCGAAGGCGACAGCCACATGCGCAGCACGCGCCAATTGTGCGAAACGGACCCGACTGCGGTTCTCGGCTGTCTTCCGACCGGCGCCAGCAATCAGCCGGTGAATGCGCTCTCAACGGCCGCCTTCATTGAATCGACGACGCAGGCGCTCGGCAATCTGGGCTTTTCGCTCAATCCAGCGCTGGCTCCTGCATTCGCCCAGATGGGGCTGTTCGATCTCGAACATCCACCAGGACTGCCGGCCGGCTTCAACGAGCCGAGCAGTCCGTTCAGCGTCTATTCTGATTTCACTCCGATCTACCGCGCGCAGGACAGTTTTCTCAGTCTGACTGTCAAGCAGAGCCTGACGGACTGGCTCGACATGACGTTCGTCGGCGGTTACGACCGGCCTTCGAATTTCTCGGAGGAAAGCTACAACAACGTTCCGGGTCTCTCGCTGGACAATCCTGCGGGGATTCAGAAACTCGAAACGGCCGTCGGCACTTTCGCTGCGCTGCTGCCGCTGTTCGGGCAGTCCTTCGCGCCGTACGCGCAGTATTTCGCCAACATCGGCCAGGGCGAACTTCCCGAATCCGATGTCCGGGAACTGGGTCTTGTCAGCGGCGCCTATCACTTCACCAAGGATCTGACCGCCTACGACCAGTCGGATTTCGGTGAGTCGCAGGTGTCCGCGGAAGTGCGTTTCAATTCGAAGTTCAGCGGTCCGCTCAATTTCATGGTGGCGGGTTACAGCCTTCACGCCGATTCGGCCACCGACTACTATGTCTCTTCGCCGATGCTGGACTATCCCTCGATCCTGCTCGGCGGCTTCCTCGGGTCCTTTTACAACCCGACGCAATGCGTGGCGAGCGCCTGCGTCCAGGCGCCTTCACTTTACCGCAACGAAGGCATCGAAAGGCTCGATTCGAATTCAGTTTACGGAGAAGTCTATTACGACGTACTCCCCGACACGCTGAAACTGACCGCGGGCCTGCGCTACAATGTAGACAACAAGGGCGAATCGAACCGCATTCTTTTCGAGTCGGTTCCGGCCCCGATTGGCGCGACCAATATCGACACCTCGATCAACGACGCCAACTCGTTCAATCTGCTCGGTCTTCCCTGCGTCTACGATGCAAATCCCACGAAGGCGGGTTGTCAGAACACTGACACCGCGAGCATCACCGACCGGAAAGTTACGGGCCGGTTCGTAGCGGACTGGACGCCGAAATTCGACTTCACCGACGCAACCCTTCTCTACGCGTCCTATGCGCGCGGCTACAAGGCCGGCGGCCTCAACCCCGGCATCCAGTCCGGGCTCACCGTGCCTGTCCAGTACGGCCCGGAGCAGGTGGACGCTTTCGAAGTGGGCACAAAGAACTCGCTTCTCGGCAGCACGCTGCAGGCCAACGGCGATGTCTGGTACTACGACTACAAGGGCTACCAGGTGTCGACGATACTCGGCAATACGTCGGTCAACGAGAACCTGAACGATGCGAAATTGTGGGGCCTCGAAGGCGAGTTTGTCTGGGCGCCAACGGACCAGTGGCAGTTCGGACTGAATCTGGCGCATGAGAGCAGCCAGATCGGCAATCAATTGCTCCTCGATACCCGCAACCCGACAGGCGGCCGCAGCGATGTCATGCTCATCAAGGACGACAACATTTCCGCCGCGGCGGGTCAGAATTGCGTGCTCTACAATTTCAATCCGGCGCTGAACGGCGGCATGACGCCCGGACAATTGGGGATCCCGGGGTTCCTCGTTCCTCCGGGCGGCGCGCATGCGCTCGCCGCCGCGGGCGTTGCGAATGCGAATTTTGGCTTCTGTCCGACTGACGCGCCTGCGGCGATCCAGCAGGCGCTGGCCGCGACCGGCTGGTCCTACAGCGATCCCAAGGGCATCGGAGACAGCAATGGTTCGCCCGTGAATGTTGGGGGCAACGAGCTCGAGAACACCCCTTCGCTGCAGATCAGCGTCAACGGCCAATACACGCAGCCGATCGGCGGCGGCTACAATCTGGTCGGACGCGCGGAATATTTCTGGCAGTCGCATGTCTGGGGACGCGTCTGGGAAGACCCGGCCGACCTCATCAAATCGTGGGACGAGATGAATCTGCTTCTGACGCTCAACGCGCCGGACGACCGCTGGTACGTTCAGGCCTTTGTGAAAAATGTCTTCGACAAATCGAACGTCACCGGCGAGTATCTCACGAGTTCGTCCTCGGGCCTCTACACCAACGCCTTCCAGGAAGATCCGCGGACTTACGGCATCGCATTTGGCATCCACATGTAGAGGGTCCTCTCGCCAGCGCTTGAGCGGTTGAAACGTCAGAGTCCCCGAGCCCTCTCCCCATGTGGGAGAGGGACACGATCCGAAATAATTTCGCGAACCTACTCGCGACGTTCGATCCGCACATCGTGCGGACCAGCCTGAACACCGCAATCTCCGGGGACCTTGCTTATGACAGCGGTACCCAGGATCAGACGATCACGCCTGTGGGTGAGCTACCGAAGCTGCGCGCGAACCGGCTTCGCAGGAGAGACACGGGACTCCTCACTCCGCGGGCGCGGGCTCCGGTTCGCCCGAATGCCGATCGCGCTCGCCGAGACGTTGGCGCAGGCGATCGAGATAGATGTAGATGACCGGCGTCGTGAACAGCGTCAGGACCTGCGAGACGAGAAGTCCGCCCACGATGGCGTAGCCGAGCGGCTGACGAAATTCCGAGCCGGTGCCGCTCATGAGGATCATGGGAATACCGCCGAGCATGGCGCAGGCAGTCGTCATCAGGATCGGCCGCAGCCGCTGGTGCGAGGCCTGGCGCACCGACTCCTCGGCGCTCATGCCGTGTTCGCGCTCAAGGTGCAGCGCCACGTCGACGATCATGATGCCGTTCTTCTT
>PKWC01000191.1 GCA_003131925.1 Alphaproteobacteria bacterium
CCCCTTGTGGGAGAGGGGGCCAGCGCGAAAGTTCTCAAACCCCTCTGCGCAGGTGAGGGGGAGCTACGCAGGCTGCTCTGCTTACTTCCTCAACTTGAAGACGGTGCCGAAATCCCTGTCTCCGCCACCGGACGACGTGCTGAAGAATCTGCTTCCCGCCTCTGAGAAGAGCGCCCCAGCTCCGCCGGCAGGCCGCCATCGGTGCCGCCGCTGAAGGCGTGGAGCACCGTCTTGGTTCCGTCCGGCACCAGTTTGAACGCCGTGCCCTGTCCCAGTTGCGTGTCGCCGCCATAAAAGGTGGTGCCGTAGAAATTGCCTGCATCATCCTTGATGAGTCCGGCATGGGGCGCGGCGCCGTCCTGCAAAGACTGGAACGTGTAGATCACGCGGAAGCCCTTTGCGGAGGCGCCGTGCCACGGAATGAGAGTGACCGCCACGAGCAGGCAGACAGATATCAACGGAACACCCGATATCTGGAACATCGGAGCCCCCTCCTTCTGAACGATGGTGCTGGACAAAAATCCGCGCCGCTCCGATGCTAGGGAGGTTCCGCAAAAGAACAAACCGGTCCGACTACAGACAGGCTCGCATCGGAGCTCGGCATCGGCGGATAGGGTGGAGACAAGGCAATGAATCCGGCACAACTGAACGAGATCGCGACGGCCTACGCAAAGGCGTGGAATTCAGGCTCGCCGGCGGAGGTCACTGCCCTCTTCGCAGCCGACGCCACGATGATCTTAAACCGCGGCCATGTTCTGCAGGGTCGGGCCGCGATCGCCGGCATGGTGACCGGCTTCTACGAAGAATTCCCCGACCTCTCTGTGCAATGCGACGGCATCCGCGGCGCGGGCAGCCACGCGGTCTTCCTCTGGACTCTCGAAGGCCATCATTCCGGGACGAACAACTACGTCAAGGTCGGCGGGTGGGAAGAGTGGGACCTCGACGAGGACATGAAAATAAAGTCGTCGCTCGGCTGGTTCGACAACCAGGAATATCTGCGCCAGATCGCCGAAGGCGCGTGAGCAGCGAACGCTATTCAATAAGTCAAATACGCCGCGCGTTCGCGGAGCCACGATTCTTCGTCCGGCGCGGCAAGCGCGTCGAGATCCTGCGGCGCTGCTTCCGCGTCGTCCACCCATTCGCGCAATTTCGGCCCGCCGTTGATGACGTCGATGGCCTGCTTCCCGTGTTCGTATTCGTAGGCGAAATCGCGCCACAGCGGATAATCGGGATAGAGCTGCCTGATTGCCTTGAAGGCGAGCGCGACCATGCGCCAGGGCCTGAACGCGTGATGATCGTATTCGGGGCCTTCGGTGTGAATCTGCACCCCGTTGCAGAGTTTGCTCACATGCTTGTAGAAGGTCGGCTCGAACCAGCATTCGCGCAGGTGGCAGCCGTGCAGCCAATGCGGCGCCAGCGCGTGCATCTCTGCGATCATACGTCGCGCGTCGATATCGGGCGCGCCAAACAGCTCGAGCGGGCGCGTGGTGCCGCGGCCTTCCGACAAATTCGTGCCTTCCACCATCACCGTGCCCGCATAGGCACGCGCCATCCAGAGATTTGACGCGTTGGGGCTCGGATTGATCCAGTCGCGTTCGCCGAGCGGCCAGCCAAAGCCCGGCGCGGCGTCGGGCCGCCAGCCCTGCATCTCGACGACGCGGTACGCGACGTCGAGCTTGAGCGACTTGTTGAACCACGCGCCCAGCTCGCCGAGCGTCAGCCCGTGACGCATCGGCAGCGGCCCGGCACCGACGAAGCTTTCCCAGCCGCATTCGAGATTCAGCCCTTCGATGNNAAGGTGTAGATGCGGCAGCCGACATCCTGCAGATCGACGAGGATCGTGTCGAATGTGTTCATCATCGCGTCGGTCGGCCTGCGCACGTCTCCGTAGAGACTGAAAACCGGAATGTGATGCACCGGATCCTCGAAATCCGCCGACTCGATCATGTTGTACTGCTTGTCGCCGCGCAGGCCATGTTGCGGACCGAACGCCGCGGTGAGACGGATGTCGCCGCTTGCCGCGAGCGCGTCGAGCGAATGGGTGAGATGATGCGTGACGGAAGCGGGATGCGCGAGCAGCGCCACCCGCTTGCCATGAAGCGGCGCGCGCAATGCGGGCTCAGCAAGCAGGCGGTCGATACCGAATTTCACAATCGCAGCTCTCGCAAACTTCGCTCACATTCTTACCTCCCCCTTGTGGGNNGATTTCGACCTCCCCGCAAGGGAGAGGTCAAATGAAATATGGCTCAACGCCTCCAATTGACGTCGCGCAGCTACGTTCGTGGAAGCTCGAGCGCAAAGCAATCGGAATGATGGAAATCCGGTTTGCCCGGCGGATGGGCGAGCGCCCAGTACGACAGGCGGCCATTCGTTTCCTCGATCACCGTCGAGAGTCCCAGCTGCCATTCCGTATCACGCGTGAGCCTCAACGGGACATCCTCCAGCGCCAGCGATGCCTGAATTTCGAAGTGTGCGTCGTCCGACGTCACATTGACGTGCTGCAGTTCGATCTCGTCCGCGATGCGCATCCCGCTCCGGTAGCCGTCGAACGCATGGGCGGACCACAATTTCGAGGGCGCGAGATTGAACTCATAGTACATACCAACGCACGATGCGCAGATGAACGATTCGAAGCAGGTATGCCGCCACAACTCCTCGGCACGCAGCGGCGCAACGACCTGCGGCAAAAGCAGATCGCCGATCCTTCCGGTCACCCACCATCGCAGCACAAGGCTTCCGGAACGCGGCCGCGTGGCTTCTACTTCGATCCGTTGCACGGCTTCGCAGCGCGCGTCGGGGTGTAGCTCTAGCGAGAGACGCGTCATTGGGTGCACGTCGCATTCCAATCCACCGGCGCGACGCAGCGGATCATCACGCCCCAGGCGAAGATGCCGCCGATGGTGACCGCGCAGGCGATGGCGAAAGCCCAGAAGAATTGTCCCGTCCGGTCGATCACCAGCCCGGTGACGAGCGGCGCCACCACGCCGGCGAAATTGCCGACGCAGTTCTGCACGGCGATCCATTTGCCGGCGGCGCGCGGGCCCGCGAGCGTCTGTCCGATGGCATAAATCGTCGGCGTGCCGAGGCCGAAGGAGAGCGCCGCCAGAAACAGGCTGGCGACGGAAACGACGGAGTCGCCGAACGCACAGCCGAGCATCGCCACAGCCGCGAGGACGCCGCCTGCAACGATGGCGGTCTTACGCACGCGGTTGGCGCTGGCGCCGCGCTCCATCCAATGGTCGGACCCCCAACCTGTGAGCCATGCGCTCGCAGCATAGACGAGATAGATCATTCCGCCGAGCACCGACATCTCGGCCACCGTGAAGCCGCGTTCATGCACGAGATAGAGTGGCAGCCACGAGATCACGAAATAGAACGTGTAGTTGCCGGTGAAATGACCGAGGCATGCGCCCCACGCCTCGCGATGGCGCAGAATGTCGAGGAAACCCGGCGCGGGCGCGTCGCGCGTTTCATCATGGCCGAGCGATGGCTCCCGTGTCGCCCATAGCCACGGCAGGAGCCATGCGAGCGAGGCAAGACCGAACAGCAGAAAGACGGGGCGCCAACCATAGTGCGCCATCAACATTCCGCCGACGAAGGTCCCGAATGCAGGCCCCAGTGCCAGGCCCACGGCGATCGCACCATTGGCGCTGCCGAGCCGATGCTGAGGCAGATGCCGGGCGAGCAGTTTCGAGCTGCAGGGAAAGGCCGCGCTTTCGCCCACGCCGAGCAGCAACCTCAGCGCAAGGAGCGCGGCGAATCCGGACACGAGCCCCGTCACCGCAGTGGCGAGCGACCAGATGGCGAGGCCAATCG
>PKWC01000059.1 GCA_003131925.1 Alphaproteobacteria bacterium
CCGAACGTGCGCATGGTGTTGCTGAAAGGCGCCGATGCAGATGGTTTCGTGTTCTACACGAATCTCGAGAGCGCGAAGGGCCTGGAACTCGGGTCGCAATCTCACGCCGCGCTCTGCCTTCACTGGAAGTCGCTGCGGCGACAGGTGCGCGTGCGAGGTCCCGCGAGCCAGGTCAGCGCAGCCGAAGCCGACGCTTATTTCGCGACAAGGCCCAAGGACAGCCAGATCGGCGCGTGGGCTTCCGCGCAGTCGCGCCCGATGGAAGGGCGCTTCGCGTTCGAGCGTGAAATCGCCAGATATGCCGCTAAATTTGCGCTGACCAGGGTCCCGCGTCCGCCCTTCTGGTCGGGGTTTCGCGTGACTCCGCTGGAGGTAGAGTTCTGGCGCGACCGGCCATTCCGGCTGCATGACAGGCTTCTCTATCGCCGGGAGGCGCCTGGCGCGCCTTGGCGAACCGAGCGGCTATATCCGTGACAGTTCCTTCGCCAATGCTGGGCCGAAGCGAGAAATCGCGGATCATGCAACGCGCGGCCTTTGCCGCAGTCGCAATATCCGCCCTGCTGGTCGGCCTTAAGGCGACCGCCTACGTGATCACGGATTCGGTCGCTATGATGGCGGCGCTCGCCGATTCCGCGCTCGACCTGTTTGCGTCCTCGATCAACCTGCTTGCGATCAACCAGTCGCTCACGCCCGCGGATCGCGAGCACCGGTTCGGCCACGGCAAAGCCGAGCCCCTGGCAGGGCTGGCGCAAGGGGCATTCATCGCTGGCTCGGCCACATTTCTGGTGGTCGAATCAATAGGCCGGATCATTTCGCCACATGCGGTCGGGCACGGCGCGATCGGAATCGTTGTAATGGCGTTCTCTGTGGTGGCCGTGCTTGGGCTCGTCCTCTATCAGCGCGTCGCGGTTGCGCGCTCGGGGTCTCTCGCCATTCAGGCCGACCGTCTGCATTATCTGGGCGATCTGCTGACGAATATCGGCGTGATCGTGGGTATCACGCTGGCGACCCGCTTCGGCATCTTGATCGCCGATCCGATTGTCGGATTGGGCGTTGCCGTGGTGCTGACGGCGAGCGCCTGGCACGTCGTTCGGCAGAGCTACGATCAGCTCATGGATCACGAATTGCCCGAGGGCGAACGCGACCGGATCAAGGCGATCGTGCTCGGTCACCGCGATGTCCGCAACCTCCACGATCTCCGCACGCGCGCTGCAGGCATCTCGAAATTCGTGCAGCTGCATATCGAGCTTGATCCGGCCATCAGCCTTACGCGGGCACACGAGGTGAGCGACGCCGTGGAGGCGGAGATCCTTGCGGCCTATCCCGATGCGGAAGTGATTATCCATCAGGACCCGGCCGGCGTGGAGAAACCTCCGCCGCTCGCACGGTCGTAAGTCGCGGCGTTCGCAAGAGCGGCAGCGAGTTGCTACAGTCGGGCCGATGACCGCCGCACGCACGCAAACTGGCGACGAACAGCGCCGCACGCTGATCCTCACGGGTGCGAGCCGCGGCATCGGGCATGCGACCGTGAAGCGTTTTGCCAGTGCGGGCTGGCGGGTGATCACCTGCTCGCGCCACGCCTTTCCTGCGAACTGTCCGTGGGCCGCAGGCCCGGAGGATCACATCCAGGTCGATCTCGCCGACGCCGGCGACACGTTGCGCGCCGTGCGCGAAATGCGCGAGCGCCTGGACGATGGCAAGCTCCACGCGCTCGTGAACAATGCGGGCATCTCGCCCAAGGGGCCGGACGACGGCCGACTCGGCGTACTCGCGAGCGGCACAGACGTCTGGCGGCAGGTGTTCGAGGTCAATCTCTTTGCGACCATCTGGCTCGCCAGCGGCCTGATCGAGGAGCTGACGTCTGCGAAAGGTGCAATCGTCAACGTGACCTCGATCGCGGGAGGCCGTGTCCATCCGTTTGCAGGCGCGGCCTATGCGACGTCCAAGGCGGCGCTTGCCGCATTGACGCGCGAGATGGCCGCCGATTTCGGCCCGCTCGGTGTTCGGGTAAACGCGATCGCACCGGGTGAGATCGACACGGCGATACTCTCGCCAGGAACAGAGAAAATCGTCGAATCCATTCCGTTGCGACGGCTTGGTGCGCCCGAGGAAGTCGCCAATGCGATTTATTATCTTTGTACGGAGCAATCGAGCTACGTCACCGGCGCTGAACTGCACATCAACGGCGGTCAGCACGTTTAGCTCGTGCAACCAGAAGGTCTTAGCGCAGTGGGCGCGGAGGATGCGCAGGGGACGCAGGACAAATAAATTGGGCGCGAGGCGCGCCTGGAATTTCCTCGCGTCCTCCGCGCATCGTCTGCGCCCAATGCGCTAAAAATCTTTCTGCTTTTATTTCGGGGCCTCGTTTTCGATTGCGGTCTTCCAGATCTTGGACGGGATCTCGTCGACGGTGCCGGGTTCGAGGTGGCCGAGATGGAAGGGGCCGAAGCGGATGCGGATGAGGCGGGCGACCTTCAAGCCGAGATGCTCCATCAGACGCTTCACTTCGCGGTTCTTGCCTTCCTTGATGCCGATGCTCGCCCAGGAATGCATGCCCTTGCTGCGCTCCAGGTCGGCGATCACGGGGCCATATTTGATGCCCTCGATCGTGATTCCTTGCGCGAGATGGTCGAGATCGTTCTGCGACACTTTGCCGAAGAGCCGCACGCGGTACTGACGTGTCCAGCCCGCTGCAGGCAGTTCGAGCTTTCGCGCTAGCTCGCCGTCATTGGTCAGGAGTAGAAGGCCTTCCGAATTGACGTCGAGGCGGCCGACCGACATCACGCGGGGCATGCTCTTCGGCAACGCCTGAAAAACCGTGGGCCGGCCTTCGGGATCGCGGTGCGTGGTGACCAGTCCCACCGGCTTGTGATAGCGCCAAAGACGTGTGCGCTCGGGCTCGTTCAACGGCTTGCCGTCGACGGATACAATCTGGCGTTCGCCCACGCGTTTGGCCGGCGTCGTCACGGTCTCGCCGTCGAGCGCAACGCGCCTGTCCGCGATGAGTTTTTCCGCCTCGCGGCGCGAGCAGATACCCGCCCGGGCGATCACCTTGGCGATGCGGTCGCCACCGGGGCTGGCGTCGGACACGAGCGGATGCCTTTATTGGCGAAAGGTTGGGCGATGGCGAGGCAGTATCACACGCACAGCCATGAGTGAAATCGATCATATGGCGCTGGCGCTCGCAGAGGCGCGCGCCGCTGCGGAACGCGGCGAGGTTCCTGTCGGCGCCGTGCTCACGGCGGCGGATGGGCAGGTGTTGGCGCGCAACGGCAACCGCATTGTCGAGTGGCGCGACCCCACCGCGCATGCGGAAATGCTTGTGCTGCGCGAAGCTGCGCTGAAGCTCGGCAATGAGCGTCTGACCGGCACGGCCCTGTTCGTGACACTCGAACCCTGCGCCATGTGCGCCGGCGCGGCGAGCCTCGCCCGCGTCGAGAAGCTTATCTTCGCCGCAGCCGACCCCAAGGGCGGGGCCGTACTCCACGGCCCGCGCTTTTTCGAACAGCCCACCTGTCATCATCGCCCGTCGATAGAGTGGGGCAAGCAGGCCGAAGATTCCGCGGGCTTGCTCAAAAGCTTTTTCCTCGCGCGACGTGTCTGATTCGTGACGTTGGCCGTGGTCTTGAAAACTTCGCTTGAGACTGCGGCGTCAAGTCTGACAAGCTGTCGGCCCGTTCCGCGACCACAATCGGGGAGACGAAAATGGCATTGATCGTTTACGGCGCTTCGCTTTCACCCTTTGTGCGCAAGGTGCGCGTGATGCTGGCGGAGAAGGGACTCGACTACAAAATCGAGTACGTCAATCCGTTCTCGCAGCCGCCGGAATTTGCCGACATCAGTCCGCTGAAGCGCATTCCGGTCCTGCGCGATACCGACAGGCCGGAGCCCAATACGCTCCCCGATTCCTCGGTGATCTGCGACTACATCGACCACAAATGGCCCACACCCGCACTCTATCCCGCGGAACCGTTCGAGCGCGCGCAGGCGCTGTGGCTCGAGGAATATGCAGACTCGCTGGTCGCCCAGAGCATCGGCCTCGGCCTCTTCTTCGAACGTGTGGTCAAGAAACTGATCGGCGGGGAGTGCAACGAGACGGTTGTAACCGGAACGATTCGGGACAAGCTACCGCCCATTTTTGACTATCTTGACAAGATGATCGGCGCACGCCGGTTTCTGGTCGGCAACGAATTTTCCATCGCCGATATCGCGGTGGCGAGCATGTTCGTCAATTACGACCATGCCGGCGAGACGATCGATTCGAAATGCTGGCCGAATCTGTCCCGCTACGTTGCGGAAATGCATATGCGTCCATCTTTCGGAACCTGCGTCGACGGCGAGCGGCGTTTTCTCGAGCGGCAAGGCGCCGCGTGAACCGGGCTCTCAGCCAGACCGCCTTCGCCGCGCGGCATACTGATTGAGCGCTTCGACGAGCGCCGAGAACGCGACCGCGAAATAGAGGTAGCCGCGGGGGATATGGAAATGCGCCGCGTCGGCGATGAGCGCGGTCCCGATCAGCAAGAGAAAACTGAGCGCCAACATTTTTACGGTAGGGTGCCGGTTGACAAAGTCCGAGGCGGGCCCGGACGCCGCGAGCATCACCAGCATGGCGAGTATCACCGCGCCGATCATGATGGAAAGATGTTCCGCCATGCCCACGGCTGTCACGACGGAATCGATTGAGAAGACGAGATCGAAGAGTGCGATCTGAACGATCACGCTCAAGAACGAAGCGGCCGCGCGGCGCGTGGCCTCGTCTGCACCCTCGACGAGACCGTGAATTTCGCGCGTGCCTTTGGTGAGAAGGAAAAGGCCGCCAGCCGCGAAGATCAGATCGCGCCATGAAAGTGCAAGGCCCCACACGGTCACCACGGGCTTTGATAGCGAGACGATCCAGACGATTCCCGTGAGCAGCGCGATGCGCATGACAAGCGCCAGCGAAAGGCCGATGCGGCGGGCGGAAGTCCGGCGAACCGACGTGAGAGGGGCGATGGCGATCGACAGGAAAAGGATGTTGTCGACGCCGAGCACGATCTCGAGCGCGGTCAACGTCGCGAGGCTTGCCCAGGCGTGAGGATCGGCGACGAGAGGAAGCATTGGCCACCTTGTTCAGAACCAGGGACGGGCGAGAGCGGGGAAGAAATAGATGAGGACCTCCCGCGTCGTGATCAGCGCGGTTCCCGCCCCAACCAGCACATCGCTCAGGAAATGCGAATTTAGCAGGGCGCGCGTCAACGCAAGAAATATCGCGATAGCGAACCAGAGAATGGTCAGATGTGGAACCGCCGCAGAGAGGACGACGGCGACGCAGAATATCGTCAGCGCGTGGCCGGACGGAAATGAATCGCTGCGCAAATCGAAGGCAAACGGGCGAAAGCCATATAGATCCAGCTCCAGCTCATCGCGTGGGCGCCGCCGTCCGAGCATGATCTTGGTGGTGTGAAGGATGAGACTCGCGAGCGCAAGGCTGGCAAGAAAGGCAAGACTTGTGTCGGCAGCCAGGTTGAGCAGCGGGCCTGGTCCAGACCTCCACTCTACGAGACGCACCGCAACGAATGTGATTGTGGCGGCCAGCATCCAATGCGAACCTTTCGCCCAATCGGTGGCCCCGTGCAGAACGCGCTCAAGCGGGCGTCCGACAGCGGCATGGAATGCATGCACCGCACGCCGGTCGATGGCGAAGCAGGCCAGGCCGCAGACAACGAGGGCAATTCCGGTCCACATCAGCACGATTGTTGCTTGCCGCGCCAAGATCAATCTGTCAAACGGAACCGGTTTCGCCAAAGTCGAGCCTGAAGGAAATTGCCGCTGGTTGCGGAAGCAGACGCGAGCTAAATTCGTTCCACGCGCTCATGTCCCAGCGCAGTGTCTCACGTCCGGGAGAGGTGCTGATGAATTTCGATTATTCACCGCGTCAGAAGGAATGGATGGCGCGCGTTGGCGAATTCATGGATCGGCACGTCTGTCCGGCGGAGGAAACCTACGCGGCGCAGATGGAGGAGGCGACGCGGAACGGCAATCGCTGGATCGTTGTGCCGGTCGTCGAGGAGCTGAAAGCGAAGGCGAAGCGGCAGGGATTGTGGAACCTGTTTTTGCCCGACAGCGAGCGGGGCGCTGGACTCAGCAATCTGGAATATGCGCCGCTTGCGGAAATGATGGGACGGGTGGGCTTTGCTTCCGAAGTGTTCAATTGCTCCGCGCCGGATACCGGAAACATGGAAGTGCTGGAACGTTACGGCAGCCCTGCCCAGCAGGAGAAATGGCTGAAGCCGTTGCTCGAAGGCGAAATTCGCTCGGCCTTCATCATGACGGAACCTGCCGTCGCCTCGTCGGACGCGACCAACATCGCAACGCGGATCGAGCGCCGGGGCGATCACTACGTCATCAATGGCCGCAAATGGTGGTCGTCGGGAGTGGGCGACCCGCGATGCAAGATCATGATCGTGATGGGGAAGACGGATCCGGAATCCGACAAGTACCGGCAACAATCGCAGGTTCTCGTGCCGATGGATGCGCCCGGGGTGACGGTCGAGCGTATGCTGCCCGTATTCGGTTTCGACGACGCGCCGCACGGGCACGGCCAGGTGCTTTTCGAGAACGTGAAAGTGCTCGTCGACAACATGATTCTCGGCGAAGGGCGCGGATTCGAGATTGCCCAGGGGCGCCTTGGCCCCGGACGTATCCACCATTGCATGCGCACGATCGGCGTGGCCGAACGCGCGCTCGAGCAGATGGTCCGCCGGCTGCTTTCGCGCGAAGCTTTCGGAAAGAAGATTGCAGAGCATTCAGTGTGGGAGCAGCGCGTTGCCGAAGCAAGGATAAATATCGACATGTGCCGCCTTCTGACGCTCAAGGCGGCAGACATGATGGACAAGGCGGGCAACAAGGTGGCACGCACGGAAATCGCCATGATCAAGGTCGCGGCGCCGCGAATGGCGCTCAAGATCGTCGACGACGCGATCCAGGCGTGGGGAGGCGCGGGCGTCACGAGCGATTCAGGCCTCGCTCGCATGTATGCGAGTCTGCGCACTCTCAGGCTCGCCGACGGACCCGACGAAGTCCACAACCGCACCATTGCCCGCCTGGAATACGGCAAGTACATGTCGAGTGTCGTCGCGCAGAGATCACACGCGTGACACAAAGAGTCGGAATATCGTAGACGACTCGCGCCTTTCGCTTTCCACACCGGAGTGACTATGCTCAAGCTGTATCAAGCCGACCTGTCGCCGTATGCGGCGCGCGTGCGCATCCTGGCCGCCGCGAAGGGTTTGAAAATCGAATTCCTGCCGCCCGCCGGGGGCAGCTTGAAATCGGCGGAGTTTCTGGCCATCAATCCCCTTGGCAGGATCCCGTGCCTCGATCATGACGGTGCGATCATTCCCGAATCCGAAACCATCTGCGAATATCTCGAAGACGCTTTTCCAACGCCGACGCTTCGACCGATCGATCCGGAGGCGCGGGCGAGGGCACGGCTGCTCTCGCGCATGGGCGACGTCTACCTGGCCCCGCTGTTCCAGCAACTGCTCGTTCAGGTCGATCCCAAGATGCGCAACGCGGCGCATATCAGATCGACCTTTGACGATCTCGAGGCCGTGCTGGGCACGATGACGAATTACGTCGAGGGGCCCGATTACGCCGTCGGCGAAAGACTGAGCCTCGCCGATTGCGCCTTGGCCCCATTCTTCTTTTTCATCGACATTTTTCTGGCGCGAACTTTTGACCTGCCGTCCCCCCTCAGGGGCTCGATGAAGCTCTACTACGACAATACGCAGAAGGACCCACACATCGCCAGAGCGATCCGCGAGATGAACGCGGCGCTCAATTCGCGCCTGGCGCGTTGACGGACTGACGATGCCGAACGAGTGGTGGGCCGATTAGGACCGTTTGAGATTCAAACTACGCAACTTTTTGTGTCATGGCCCGTGCAAGCGGGCCACCCAACTGGGAGCGACGTGCGGCTTGTGATGAAGACTGGGAGACCCGGTCTCCGCTGTCGCCCCCCGGTCCGCGCAACGCGCGGCCGTAGGACAGGCTAAGCCGGGCCATGACAAACATTTTATTTCGACCCATTCAAAAGCGGCTCTATCCCGTCGCGCCGGCAAGCTTCGCGAAATGCCAGCCGCGTTCGGCGAGCGGGCGGACTCCGGCCGCGTTCTGTGCGGCGTTCTCGTTCGCGGCGGTTCCGTCGCGCACCCGCCCGACAATGCCCTGAAGGATCGCGGCCAGCCGAAAGAAATTGTAGGCCGCGTAATAATTCATGTTTGGCGTGGTTTTGCGGCCCGTCCGCCGGCAATACATCTCCACATAGGCATCCATCGTTGGAATACCCAGGCTCGCCAGATCGACGTCAAGGAGACTGCTTGTGCCGCTCGTCGCGATGTCGGGCGGCATCTGCCATTGCATCAGGTGGTAAGTGAAGTCGGCGAGCGGATCGCCGATCGTCGACAGCTCCCAATCAAGCACGGCCAGTATCTCGGGTCGGTCAGGATGCAGGATCATGTTGTCGAGACGAAAATCACCGTGAACGATGCAGCTGCGTTCTTCGAGCGGGAGGTGTTCGGGCAGCCAGTCTATGAGCTTCTCCATTTCGGCTATCGATTCTGTTTGCGAGGCGACGTACTGCTTGGTCCAGCGTGCAATCTGGCGGCCGATATAATTTCCGGGCTTTCCAAAGTCGGCCAGGCCGAGTTTTTCGTAATCGAGCATGTGCAGCCGCGCGAGTGTCGCGTTCATGGCGTCGTAGATCGAAGAGCGTTGCTCCGGTGCGAGGCCGGGCAACAACGGGCCCCAGAAGACGCGTCCCTGAACGTACTCCATCACGTAGAAAGGCGTGCCGATGACCGTGTCGTCCTCGCAGAGCACATAGGGTCTGGCGACCGGAAAGGCGGTCGGATGAAGCGCGGCAATGATGCGATACTCGCGTTCGACGGCATGCGCGGACGGCAGCAGTTTTCCTGGCGGCTTTCGCCGCAGAACATAGGTGCGATTCTGCGTGACAAGCTGGTAGGTGGGATTGGACTGTCCGCCCTTGAACTGGCGTACGCGCAGCGGCGTCGCGAAACCCTCGATGCGCGCGGAGAGATACTGCGCAAGTTTGTTCTCGTCGAAGCGATACGCCTCGGCCACTTCCTTGGTGCCGGAAAATCTCTCCTGGCGGTCGTCTACTGCTTTCATCGCGCTTTCCTCGCCAGCGCCCGCGTTCCGATGTCGCTGCGGCAAAATCCCTCCGGCCAGTCGATGCGATGCACGGCTTCATAAGCGCGGCTTCGCGCTTCCTCCACATTGCTCCCCAGGGCGGCGACATTCAGGACCCGCCCGCCAGCGGCACAAAGTTTTCCGTCGCGCTTTTCCGTCGCTGCATGAAATATCTGCACGCCTTTGATTTTCGCAGCATCCTCCACGCCACGGATCTCTGAACCTTTTGAGTAATTGCCGGGATATCCGCGCGCCGCCATCACCACCGTGAGCGCCACATCGTCTTCCCAACGCAGATCGAGGTGAGCGATTTCGCCGTCACGCGCCGCGAGCAGCGCAGTTGCAAGATCGGATTTGAGGCGCATCATCAATACTTGGCATTCGGGATCGCCAAATCTGCAATTGTATTCAACCAGACTGGGCTCTCCGTCTCTGATCATCAATCCCGCATAGAGAACGCCCATATAGGGCGTGCCACGCGCCGCCATCGCCGCGATCGTCGGCTTGACGATCCGCGACAATGCTTTCTCGATGACCTGCGGCGCCAGCAGCGACGACGGGCTCACGGCTCCCATGCCGCCGGTGTTGGGGCCCCTGTCGCCGTCGAAAGCGCGCTTATGGTCCTCGGCGCCCGCAAGCGGGATGATGTGCTCGCCGTCCGTCAGAACGAAGAGGCTCGCTTCCTCGCCGTCGAGAAATTCTTCGATGACGAGTCCTGGACCATAATTCGACCAAAGCTCGGAAATTGCGGCGGATGATTCAGCACCAGTCTCAGCGACGATGACGCCTTTGCCCTGCGCCAGGCCGTCCGCTTTGATGACCAGCGGATGGCGGTGACCGGCGGCGTAGGCGAGGGCGGCGTCTCGCTCCTGAAATCGCGCGAACCCAGCGGTCGGTATGGCGTGCTCGCGACAGAGTTCTTTCAGAAAACCCTTCGAGCCTTCGAGCATCGCCCCTCTCGCGCTCGGACCTAGGGCTTTAATGCCAGCAGCTTCGAGCCGGTCCCAAAGTCCGGCGACCAGCGGCGCCTCGGGCCCGATGACGACGAAGTCGATCCCCTTTGCCTTGGCGAATGCGACCAAACCGTCGAGATCGTTGACGGGAATCGGGGCGCATTCTGCCACGTCTGCGATGCCCGCATTTCCCGGCGCGCAATAGAGCTTCGAGACGATTGGACTCGCCGCCAACGCCCATGCCAGCGCATGTTCGCGCCCGCCCGAACCAATGAGAAGAAACTTCAAGGCACTCCGCCAATTCAATCCTGGCTGCATTTCCTATATCATTCCGATTCATGTCGGAACCGGAGCGAAGGGCAAATCTGCCCGAATTCAGCGTCAGTGAGATCGCGGCCGCACTCAAGCGGACGGTTGAGGGCGCGTTTCCGTTCGTGCGCGTGCGAGGCGAGATCAGCGGTCTCAAATTCCATTCATCGGGACATGTGTATTTCGACCTTAAGGACGACAAGGCGGTGCTCAACTCCGTCGTCTGGCGCGGGACGGCGCAGACCCTGAAGTTGAGGCCGGAGCAGGGATTGGAAGTCGTTTGCACCGGGCGGGTTTCAACTTACGCCGGCTCGTCGCGCTACCAGCTCATCGTCGAGCAGATGGAACTCGCCGGGCTTGGCGCCTTGATGGCGATGATCGAGGAGCGAAAGAAGCGGCTGGCCGCGGAGGGCCTGTTTGCCGAGGAGCGAAAGAAGACCCTTCCGTTCCTGCCAGTAATAATCGGGGTCATCACCTCGCCGACCGGCGCCGTCATCCGCGACATTCTGCACCGTCTCGCCGACCGCTTCCCGCGCCGCGTGCTGGTGTGGCCGGTCAAGGTGCAGGGCGAGGGCTCGGCCGCCGAAGTCGCCGCCGCGATCGAAGGCTTCAACGCGTCGGCCCCCACCCTTCCCTCCCCCGCAAGCGCAGGGCAATCGCATTTGGCTCTCTTCTCCCTCCCCCATCCAGGGGGAGGGTTTCCAAATGCGATACCCCTTCCCGCAAGCGGGGGAGGGTTAGGG
>PKWC01000073.1 GCA_003131925.1 Alphaproteobacteria bacterium
CAAAAAGGGAGGAAAGTGGGTCGGTTCCACGATTTGGGCTTTCGGCGGGGCGGGCGACGGCACGCAGCCGGAGTGCGATCTCGTTATGGACAAATCCGACAACCTGTATGGGACAACCTATGGCGGCGGCACCTATAATGCGGGCACCGTGTTTGAATTGAGCAAGGTCAACGGTGTTTGGACCGAGACCCTGCTTCACTCGTTCAGGGGAAACGGCGACGGTGTGGAACCTTACGCCGGGCTTCTCATGGCGGGATCGGGGACGTTCTACGGGACCACGATCTACGGCGGTAACTACGGTAACGGCACGGTCTTCAAGCTGTTTCAGTCTCGTGGCGTGTGGAAATTGAAGATCATCCACTCCTTCGACGGCGCCGATGGCTATGAGCCCTGGGGGCCGGTGATCAGGGACAAAAACGGCGCCCTCTATGGCACGACTCAGGCGGGCGGCGCCTGGGACGTGGGCGTGGTCTTCATGCTCTCGCCGGCTGGCGGCAAATGGACTGAAACCGTCCTGCACACGTTCCCATTTCAGAATGGCAGCAACGATGGCTATGAGCCAACCGCGGGGCTCACTTGGGGTCCGTCCGGCAGCCTTTATGGGACCACCTCAGCCGGCAATGCCGGCGACGGAACCGTATTCGAACTGAGACAATCCGGCGGCGTCTGGACGGAGACCATTCTCCACCAATTCAGCCACAAAAAGGGCGACGGAGGCTTTCCCCAGGGCGGCGTTACCCTCGACAAGAATGGCGCCCTTTACGGCATGACCTTTGGGGGCAGAAAATACAATTACGGGGAGGTGTGGAAGATTACTCCATAGCGAACTCCCGCGAGCAGCGAGCCAGACGCCGATGCCGTAGAGGGTCACTTTCCTTCTGCATGAGCGGTGGCTTTCGGCGGAGGGCTAAATCCGATGACAGTTACTACGTTACCTTCGCGCCTATGTGCCCCCCGGTCGGCGCGAAGCGCAGCCGGAGGACAAGCTTCACGCGTAGGCCGTGACGATGTTTTCTGGTTCGATCGCGTGAAAAACTGCGCTAAGCGGAGGTGACGCCCTTCGTGCGCCGTCCTGCCACGATGCCCTGCGACGCTCCGGGCGAGAGACGATCCAATTCCGCCATGATCTCACTTGCGGCGTCTCCTTTCGCCCCATGTGACGCTGGCGGCAATGGATCTTCGCCCTCGAGAATCGACAACAGCGATTTGCGCGCACGCGCGACGCGACTTTTCACTGTGCCCACCGCACAACGGCATATCGCCGCGGCATCTTCGTAGGAGAATCCGCCCGCGCCGACGAGAATCAGCGCTTCGCGCTGCTCGTCGGAAAGACGCGAGAGCGCACGCGCCGTATCGGACAATTCAGCTGCCGAGGCCTGTTCGGCGCTCGATCCGGGAATCCGCTCCGCCGCGTCCTGGTCCCACGGCGCCTGGCGCCACGCACGCCGCCGGTCCGAATAAAACTGGTTGCGCAGAATGGTGAAGAGCCATGCTTTCAGGTTCGTTCCAGGCGCGAACATGTTGCGCGCCTGCCAGGCCTTCACCAAAGTCTCCTGGGCGAGATCGTCGGCCATTTCCTGATTGCCGCACAACGATCGTGCAAATGCGCGCAGGAACGGAATCAGGTCGAGGAGATCGGCCTTGAACTGGGAATCCGCGTCTTGTTTGTCGCGGGGCTTCGGATGGGTCTCGGAATGGGGCGCCATCACTTTGCCGCTTTGACCTCGCCGCTCTCGTCGATCTTCCGCAGAAGCTCCAGAAAATCGTCGGGCACGGGCTCCTTGGCGACGATGTCGTAAAGCCGCCGCAATTCTCGGCCAATGGCGCGCTGTCGCGCCCGGATGGCCCGCGAATCCTCCCGATCTGTCTTCTGTTCTTTCGTCAGGGGATTGGTGTCCCGGCCCCGCCGCTGAGTCGCAGTTGCCACTTGTGCCACTCCAACGATGTTGAATATACAAGATTTTGCGCGGGCCGCCGCCTTCTAGGATTTCCGCCCTGGGTTTGCAAACGCCATCGGGCCTTGATGGTTCCGGGAAACCAGGGAACTTTCTGTGCTACAACCCGTTTCGGGAACTGCAGCTCGCCATTGTCGAAGGAGCTTGTGCGATGAACGTAACCCACGCGCTTGCGCCGCATCTGCCATACCTGCGCAGGTATGCCAGGGCGCTGACAGGATCGCAGCAAAGCGGCGATGCCTATGTCCGGGCCGCGCTCACCGCACTTCTCTCGGGTGAGCACGTGCTGGACGCGAACAAACCGCCGCGTGTCGCGCTTTATCGTCTGTTTCATCAAATCTGGTCGAGTCCGGCGGAGCATTACGAAACCTCGGATGCAGCCGCCGATAGCAGCGGCAATCCCGAAGGGCGGCTGCTGGCGTTGTCGGCGTCGCGGCGCGCAGCGCTTCTGCTGACCGCAGTCGAATCGTTCAGTCTCGACGAAGCCGGTGCCATTCTCGGAGAGGAGCCCGAAGAAGTCGAGCGTGCGGTCATCGAGGCGCAACGCGCCATCGAGACAGAGCTGATCTCGCGCGTGCTCATCATCGAGGACGAGCCCATCATTGCGCTCGATCTTGAAAACCTCGTGACCGAGCTCGGTCATGAAGTCGTCGGAACGGCGGCCACGCGCGATCAGGCGGTGAAACTGGCCCATTCGACAAGACCCGGACTCGTTCTCGCCGACATCAATCTTGGCGAGGGAGGCTCCGGCATCGATGCGGTGAGCGAAATTCTCGACAGCTTCGATATTCCTGTCATTTTCGTCACCGCCTACCCGGAGAAGCTGCTGACGGGCGAGCGTCCGGAACCGACCTATCTGATTGCCAAGCCTTTCCTGCCGGAAACGGTGCAGGCGACGGTCGGACAGGCTCTCTTCTTCCACCCGATCAAGCGCAAGGCCGCCTGACCCGGAACCTGCGTTGCAGCAATTGTGTCGGGCGAACGGAGGCATGCATGAGTATTTTCGGTCGCAGGAAACGCGGTGCGCGGAAAATCGCGGCGACGTTCGACGCGCTTCAGTCTGATCTGAACGCCCTGCGCAAGGATGCCAGGCAATTGGCGAGTGGCGTGAGCGCTGCGGCGAGCGGCGGCGTCGAAGCCGCCCAGAATGCCTATGGTGGCGTCGAAAGATGGACGTCAGGAAACATCGGGTCGATGCGTAACACGGTGCGCGGCCAGCCCCTCGCCGCGTGTCTGGTTTCGCTGGGCGTCGGCGCCGTGTTGGGCGCGCTATTCGTCCGGCGCTAAGCCAAATATCTCCAGTATCTCGTGCTTGCCAGGCGAATGGCAGCTGCAGGTTTCCTTGATCGGTAGTCAGCGCCGTCTGGAGAAGGCGCGGAGGCTCGGCTGAGCGCAACCTGCCTGACCTCGGCCCCAAGCAAAAAGTGAAATTCTTTGGGAGCTCCCGTGGCCACCAGCCCAGTTCAGTAGAATATTTCTTATTTATCAGATGCTTAACTATAGGAAAGCGATTGCCCATATTTCTTGAAAAAGATTCGGAACCCAATCTGGACCAAGGCGTTCTATTTCCCGAGCGGATGTCCGATCCGGTACGCCCCAGCCCCTTCGACACCCCGCATCGGGTGTCCGCTCGCT
>PKWC01000001.1 GCA_003131925.1 Alphaproteobacteria bacterium
ACTGGTTGAAGACGAACAGCGGGTGGTAGCAGGTGCAGCCGAAATGCCCGTTGTAGGCCGTGTTCTCCTGATCGCCGAAAGTCGGGCTTACGCTGGAGTCCATGTTCAGCATGATCGCTGTCATCGGACGGCGCTCGGCAATGCGGTCGATCCACTTGCCTGACAGCGAGACCAATGATCCGAGATTTTCCGTCTGCGTCATCACCTCGGTCCTGCGCCGTCACTGCGCGTCCGCCGACAATGAATCGCATCGCCGGATCGCATCCGAGCCTGTCGGCATCGTTGCCATCTTCGTATCCGGCCAAGCGTCCAAACACCGATTGACGAAATTGCGCGACCAATCCGTGGCGGCTGTTGCGGCCTGTGCGTGTGTCGGCAAAACCCTCGCCAGCCATCAGCGACAACCCAAGCGCGTCGTCGAGTTCACGAAAAGCCAGAAGACCGGCGTCCGAGCTGATTTGCGATCCATGAAATTCCAGCTTCAGTCGCCGGTCGAAATCGAACCTCAAAACACCGCAATCCGATTCACCCGCTGGGTGTGCCATGATCGCAGCCTCGATGTTCGAATAACCTCCTGATTACGATAACTGAATCGCGCTCACGTCCCTACGAAATTGCACTTCATCTGGGAAATGCGGGTTTAGACATTGATGCCATTGAGATGATCGAGTTGAGCCTTGTAGCCCTTGTATGCAACCGTCCCTTCAGCAAGCGCCACCGCTCTCATGCTCTGCTCGATAGCCCCCTGCGTGTCGCCCATGCGC
Source organism: Alphaproteobacteria bacterium (assembly GCA_003131925.1). Lineage (GTDB taxonomy): Bacteria > Pseudomonadota > Alphaproteobacteria > Micropepsales > Micropepsaceae > Rhizomicrobium. The sequence continues at coordinate 765 of PKWC01000001.1, forward strand.
TCAAGCACAAAACTGAGCTGATGGTAGTGGACTGGAAGTTGAGAATTGAGCGCGATGGCATTTCGTGCTGCCTTTTCCGCCTGCTCCAGCGGTCCCCCCATCCTCAGGAGGTAACTGGAAAGCCAGCCCCACGCCTCGGGCCGGTCCGCCCCCTGCAGAAGATCTTCCACAGCATTGAGTTTCTTCGCGACATTGAGTTTCTTCTGTCGCTTTCTCACGATCGCGGCCCCCGATATTAGCTCAACACTGTCAATCGATTCGAACAGATACTTTGCGATTCCGAAATTATCGCTTGAGTCGATCCGCCCCGACATGAGTTGCATGCTAATTTTTGAGAGCGAGGCGATCGGACTGAGCGACCCGGGACCTCTCCGGAAATTTCCGCCTTGATCGAAGTGCCCCTTCAAATCTTCGATTATGTAGACTCCGCCGGGGAGGAGCGCAGGAAAGAGGCGTTCGAACGTGAAGACCACATGCTCGGGACGATGGGATCCATCGTCTATGATAACGGAGAACGTGTGCTTGCTGCAGAGGTCCGCCAACACACCAGGATCGTCCTGAGATCCGATTTCAACAATCACCCGTTCCTGCATATACTGGAGGCATTTTGGACTCAGATCGAGGCCGACAATCGTCGCGTCGCGAAAAAACTTCCGCCACATTCGGAGCGACGCGCCGGTTTCCACCCCGATTTCCAAAACATCGATAGGCTTATCTTTGAATTCCGCAAACGTGCGATCGAAATGGCGCAGGTAGTCAGACCACAGCGAACTCTTGTTGGTTCCTGCCACGATTCCAAGTTCGTCCAAATTCAAGGGCTGCATCCCGTCACTCTTCGAATCAGAGCATTCCGCTCAAGCCGAACCAAGGCTCTCCGCCCGAATCCGCATCCAGCCCCCCGGCAGGCCCACCACGAGCGATATTTCCTCGCCCAAGAATTGTCAAAATGTCGACTCCAGTCCTCGCGGGAACACCACTGTCAAGCGCTTCGACTTCATCCGATTGGGTCCGCCACCTTACTTATTTCGACCGCGGGAGGCGCGTGCGCGCCGCTGCCATCCTCATCAGGCGTCTCCGTGGCGAGGCGGATGTGACCCGGGCACAGCGCAACGTCTTCCCTTAGGGCGCGCCACTCCCCATTCACTTGTGTGAATCCACATTTCGCAAATAGATCTCGCGACAACAGATTTCGCTCGGTCGCCACGAGGCTGGCCGTAATGGGTTCTTTGTTTCCGCCTAGTCGCGACAGAACGATCTCCGACACGGCGGCGAGTTCGACGTCCATCCCGACAACACGGCAGCTCATCACGAATTGTTCGACATGCGCGCCATCCACTATCACGACTCCAGTGAGTCCATATTCCGTGAACCTGTCCTGAACGTCGAACGCAAACAACCTTGCTCCTCCTGAAAGCATTCTGGCGCATTCCTCGCGACTACGCCGCTTTCCCGTGGTGTTGAATTGATTGGTCTTGTTTATCAACTCAAGCGCTCTCGGAAACCTCTTGTCGGAAAGTTCCCGAAGCTCGAAGACCTTTACCCGAAGATCAATGGAGGCAAGGAACTCCTCCCTCGAGCTCCTGTTTCGCTGCATCTCCCGCTCTAGCTGGGCCCGAACCATTTCGGTGCGGCTCGCGGATTCCGGCGTGATGCCCGAAAGCTGGGTTTCCGGCGACCAGAGCAGGACGCGTCTCCACACGTAGGGATTCGGGCCCAAAGTGCGTATGCCCGGGAATGCAGCCTCGATCGAGGCCCGTTCGAGCGGATTATCATCCAGAAAAACGACACTGTTCGGCAGCAGGTTGAGTTCACGAAGAATTTCCTCGACATTCTCCGACTTGGTTCTCCAATTTATTTTTCGGATCGCGAAATCTTCCAACTTCAGCCTGCGCCCCAAAATTCTTGGCCAGAGAGTTCTTGTAATGCTTTCCGCATTCTTGCTGACGACGGCGAGAAGAACGCCGCGGCGCCTGAGGTGGCAGAGCGCTTCGATGACACCGAGCGGCCAGCCTTCTATTGCTTCCGCCGAGACTTCCTCGGCTTCTGCTGCAACGCCCCGCCACAACGTGTCGTCAATATCGACGATCACCAGCTTTACCTGATCGATTTGCCGCAGCGACCTGTACATCGCGACCAGTTCAGACCACGCCGCACCGATATAGCGTTGCACGCGAAGCGGATAAGTCTCCGTGATACGGAGGACTGGTTCGATGCGGTTCTGGTCGCGCGCGAAGTCCGCTGCGGACAGGGCAGCGCCATGGGCGATCTGATAAACGGCGTCGTCTTGGAAATAGCGTCGGCCAAACGTGCTGACGATCTGGTCGAAGTCGAACAGATACGCGTTGGCGTAATGTTCTAATTCCGTGGCCAGCGACTCATTGAGTTTTTCTATGAAACAGACGAAATTGCGCAAATCGTAACGCGGCAACAGCCGACCCATGGGATTTTGTTGGGGAATCAGGAAATTGCTTACGAAAGTAAGAATGCCATGCTGAACGTTCCACTTCATCGTCAGAGCAAGAAACTGCGACAGGCGTTTCACCGTCGCCGCAAAAAGGCGTTCATAGGACTCCGTGTCTGTGTACGAGAGGCCGAAATACGTGTACTCCGGCATCAGCACTCGCAACGGAATCTGGATGAACTGGAAATCGTAATCTTGAACAGGCCGAGGAGGGGCCTCGGGAAGTTGCGCGGAATTGTTGATCACCAAAAAATCGCAGGGACATCCGGACGGCGAACGACTGATGAAATCGGGCCACGCGGAAGACAGGCACGATCCTACGATCAGCACGTGGCTCAAGACGGCTGGTGTAACAGCTAGATCGGTCGGGCACCTATATGCGTCATCTGCAATGGGCATGGTGTTCAGCTGTACTCTTGGCTTCTCCCTGCCGATCCGGCAGACGCCGCGCGCCGAGGCCGACCGGATATTCCGATTGGCTACCTACATCATGGGCGTCCTTGCCACAAGCTGACCAGCGCTGCACTACCGAGTAAACGCGGGCGACGATGACAGATTGGGATAACATTGCAGTCAGATTCAGATAGCTGGGCGTGGCCTTCTGGGTCCCCCGGATCGAGGCGTACTCCATTCGCGCGGTTGCTCGTGACGTTTTTTTTGCATCTGTCTAAACCTGTTGATCGCGCGTTGTTGGGCGCCCCAGAGATGAGCAGCTATCGCAACCGCTTGCTCCGCGTCCAACACATCATTAAGGGAGTCTGCGTCATTGATGCATTGGGCGGGTGAGAACAGCGGCACGAATCGAGAGGCAAAATACTCTCTGGACGTTTTATCGTTGGATTCGCGGTATCTGGCCTCGATCGTCTCGGCGATCTGTCGTGGAACCGAAAACTTCTGGCCGCCTTCATAGCTTTCCAGGAAAGCGGCGATCCTTCCGCGCAACGGGTTTGGTTTCTCGTCAATTGCAAGAGGAACCTGTTTGTTGAATTCCCGCAGGAAGGCGAGAGCCGGTCCGTTCAGCGACGTGTTGGCAAAGGGCGTTCCTTCCAGCTGACCGCCGTCCAGTCCTGTTTGGGCGGCGAAATCCGCGAGCAAATCGCCATTTGGAAAATCATCCGCTTCAAACCTTCGGACGATCAGGTTTTCGCGTCCAAAGATTTCGCTCCACGGCGACAGCATTTGAAAATAGTCCAGGAAACTGGCGACACTCGGGCTCAGCGAAATCGAGAACTCGTCCACGCTGCCAGCCTTGATGCCCGTTCCATACCGGCTCACCAGGAAGTCGATCTGGTTCCTGAGGTAAACGATCACCTTTGTGGTAGCAGCAACCTCATCGCAGATTTTCTTCACCCGGCGAATCTCTTCCGGCGTTCGAATCTTCGTGCTGAGGTGCTCGTTCGAGAAGATGATCGAAGAGGCCCCGGCTTCGGAGAGCTCATCGGCCAGTTGGTCCGTCATTTTTTTTCGGTAGGGAAGAATCTCCTCACGGCGGCGAATACCACACCGCGCATGGACGATATCCAGCCTCGAATCATCGATACTGCATGCGGTGAGCGCCAGATGGTTTGTTTCGCCTGGTGAAACAGGATAGAGGAATCCCTGAGCCTTGAGAGTTTTCCGGTTCCTCGCGAGATGTCTCTGGATGGTGGTAGTTCCCGTCTTTTCGGTCCCAATGTGAAGCCAACACTGTGAAATCACGGTCACACCCCTTGCGGATAAAGTACCTGCAATGGTTGATTATGCAGATAGTGAATCATTTCGCCATGTGGGGCAACAATACCCTCCGTATCGAGAGGGATCGTGCATCACCAGGAACTGGGTGCGCTCCAGGTAGGGGAATCTGCCTTGTTCCCTAGGCATATTCATCAATATTGGGGTGACGCCAGGCCGCCCGAAGGTGTTTTGAACCTCATTCAGACCTGGCGCAGCAAGAATCCCGAATTCAAACATACGCTCTGGTCTGATTCCAGTGCGCGTCGATTTATCGGTGAGCAGTTTGGCCCCCAGGCCAGAGCGTGTTTCGATGCCTGCCTGTATCCCGCAATGCGCGCTGATGTGTTCCGTGTGGCCGTGCTCTTCGTCTGCGGAGGTTTCTATATTGATGCTGACGAAGGTTGCGAGGAGTCGATTGCGCCATTGGCAGATTTAGCCGGGGAGGTCATTCTCTACTACGTTACGAGGCGCACGGGGGGGCAGGCGAAGGATCGCATCCGCAATGGATTCATGGCGGCGCAACCGGGCGCGCGCTTCCTGGGTCGGCTGCTTGCCGAAATTTTCTCGGCACTTATCCGCCGCGAGTCGAAAAACCTCTGGCTTGTGACCGGACCCGGAAAGTTGAACCAGGTATACGGGCGGGTGGACGAAGCCGAGAAGAGAACCATAACTGTACTGACTCACCGGCAGATGTTACGCTTCGCCAAACCCAATTATCAGTTGCCCTACAAGCGCGAGGCCAGCCATTGGTCGGTCGCCCAAAAGCGGGGCGTGGAAACGATCAACCCGGCCGAACTCCCCAAAATTGGCGGGTTTGATTGGGCACGACTGGTGTTTTTGGGACACCCCCGTTGCGGCTCCGCGTCGCTGGCGGCCGCGCTTCGTAATGCTGGCCTGGAAGTCGGGCACGAGAAACTCGGAGTGGACGGGATCGTCTCCTGGTGGCTGACGGGCCGGCGCCTGCCAAAAACCGGATGGCCCGTGCTGACGCATTCGGCCAGACAAGGCTCTGGTGCATGGATTGCCGGCAAGACATTCCTGTACCTGCGCGATCCTAGGGATGCGATCCCATCCATCGTTCTTGAAAATGAGGCGCAGGGACGGGAAAACAACTCCTTTCGTTTCCGTCGGCACGTGTTGAACGAAAACTTTGGCATCGACATCGGCAATTTCGACCCTCCCGTTGCGGCCGCTACGTCCTACGCTCTGTGGAACAGACTGGCGGAGCAGAGTGCGAATTGCGGGAATGTTCTGGTCGAAAGACCGGATCTGGGAAATGCTCTTCCTGGTCTCGATTTGAAATTGCCCGGCCGAATGAACACGAGCCTCGAAAAATTCAGGATGCCAGCGCCGGCAATTGACTTCGGCGAAACGGCAGCACGTGTTCCGAGCGAGGTGCGTCCCTGGCTGGATCGTTACGTCGGCATTTACGATTCATTGTGTTCGGCCGGCCCCGATTTGGGCGCTGAGAATTTCGACCTTGCACAGCAACGCTCAAATGACGAGAGGGCCCTTGACCAGCAGGAAGCTTGCCTGAAGAGCCCGGCTTTCGAGTCATTCAAAAAGGAGACACCGATGGGACCCAAGGGTATCGCCCATAAGTCCCTGGCGCTTCAGCAAGCGCGAGACGTCGAAGAGACCATCGAGAATAATGAACTACTGGCGCGCGACATCGAAACGCAAGCGCGCGTCATGGAAGCACGCGTCAGGCTTGCCGAGGCCAAGGCGAAGTTCCGCGAGTTGGGTCTCGGTCGGGCAACAGGCATTGAGGATAACGATGGCGGAGAGGAATGAGGTCTATGGCAGGCCTACGTAGCAGCTCACAATCCCGCACTTGAAGATGTTTCAGTTGCCTTGAACTCTGTTCGTGCGGATTGCGAGTGAAACACGTCTTCTGTTTTGTCGCTACGTTGAAATGTATGAGCCTACAAGCACCTGCGGCGCAGACACAGGCGCTCCGATTTCTGATCGTGTGCAGCAACGCTCGTAGGATCAAACTGTCTGATGAGGACGGCCTTCACACCCGAATCGCGCCGCACATCCACAATGAGCACCCCATCCTTGGCCAGGAGCTTCTCGACCAGGTGCAGGTACGTTTCTGCAGGGTAGTGGAAGCACCAGGATTTCAGGCTGATGATGGCATCAAATTTTCCTTCGTGCTGCTGAAGCCGTTCCAGATCGGTCGCAGAATCGGCATCCCAATATTTGACGTCGTCCGCCGGGATGCCGGCGCGTTCGAAATACGTGCGGCTCTGCAGGAATGAGTTGTATGCCTCGGTTTTCTCGCGAAATCCGTAGCGCATCTTGCCGTCAGACCGATCGTGGTCAAGCAGATTGACTTCAACCTGATTGCCGAAATCGCGAAGCGTATGAACATGAATTCCCCCCAATCCGGAGCCAATATCGAGGAGCCGGGAAATGGTGCGCGGCAGATGCGGCCTGATGGCATCGTACTCGCGCGCCATGAGCGAGAAGTACTCGCGGGAGACGACTCCCATCAGCATCGTTCGCTGGCGAACCGCCAGATCGCAAGCTTCGAGGGTGAGCAGTGGCGCGGTCGGATTTTTCATCTTCGATTGGTTGAAAATATCGGCCGAGAGCCGATCAAGCAAGGCAGGATTTGTCCGTACTTGTAATCCATACAGCAACCAGGCCTGAGCGCTCCGCGCGCACAACCGCATTCATGATCCGTGACGATCAAGAGCAGCTTGCAGGGGCCGCAGAACGGTCGCAGCAGGTGCAAGTTTCCGACCTCCATGATCAACCGGGCCTTGACAGGCCGACAACCTGTCTGATGATTCCGCACCTTGGTCGCTTTTGACAAGGAGAGCCCGATGGGACCCAAGGATACGCCTCCCAGATCCACGACAGCCGAGAAAACGCGCGAAGTCGAAGCACGAATCGAAAAGAATGAACTGCTGGCGCGCGATCTCGAAGCACAGGCGCGAGTCTTCGAAGCGCGCATAAGGCTGGCAGAAGGCAAGTCAAAGTCCCGTGGACCGGCTGCGGGTCGATCGGAAGAGGAATAATATTATCCGCAGATGCAGCGTCGGGTGAGACGCCGTTCGACCGGGAATTCTACAGCCGGGAGGGGGTTTCGATGTGAATGCGGAGATCGGGCAATCTGGGTCGGGCAGCGGGGCGATTTATGACGGTCGGCCCGATCACGTTCATCCCCGCGCGGGCAACCCCGGTACGCCGAAGATCGCCGCCACGCGCCGCAGCTCGCCATAGTTTTCCACGAGTTCTTCGACCGGCGGCGTCATCTTCTCGAGGCTGGCGACAAAGGCTGAGGCGCGGATCTCGAGAAAACTGCAAAGCCGCGCGAGCGTCCTTTCCCTGGCCTCTTTGGTATCGCAAATCTCCTCATAACTCAGACTGAAGCAAAGGTTGACGGCCAGCCAGGCGAAGAAATTGTCCTTCTCGCGCTGCAGCGACAGGGCTCTCTGGACAATGTTCGGAACAGGCACGCGAATTCTGGCGGGCTTCGTACGTTCGGCTCCGGCGCGCCGGTGCCATATGCCGGCTTTGCCGGCGGCGAAATCGGAAAGTACTGCGGCCAACGTGTCGACGCGTGTCAGATGCACGATTCTGATCTTTCGCCGGTCGAGATATCTGATCAGGAAAGGCCGATTTTCCGAGGGCGACCAGGCCGGCTCGAAATTGTGGACATGGCCATATTTCACGTCCACAAGCACCTTTTTGGCGTCCTTCAGCCCCAGAAGGTGGGAAAAATAGCCGTCAAGGAATCCGCTCATGACGTCCGTATCGGGCCTCACCGCAAGATCGGGATTGGCGTTCTGCCAATCGTGCCGGAAGCGGAAGAAAGACGCGCCGGATGTGTCAGGATTTACAGCCTGGAAATTGCATACCTCGTCGAACGAGACGATTTCCGATCCCGATTCCAGCATTTCGGCGAGATAGTGGCTGCCCGAGCGCTCGTGCGACAGGAGGATCACGAGACGCTGCGCGGCCACGTCCGGCGGAGCTTCGTCCACCGGCCCATCGGCCGGAGCGCCGTCGGTTGTCTTTGCAGTGCCGGGTGGTTTTTTCCGCACCGGTCGCATCCTACGGCGAAAGTCCGATCAGCCTCGCAACAGCGCGGTCCGGCCGCTCGGTGCCCCGGGGCCGGTATCTGGCGGCGATGGAATCGATCGCGGCCGCGGCTTGGTCGTAGTTTGTCACCACGTCGCGCTTGTCGACGTCGTTGGGGCGGATTTGCAAAGGGCCGGCAGACAGCTCTATGCCCGTCAATGAGCGGAACGCAGCCCTGAACGTGTCGCCAATGGCGGCGTCGCAATAAAGCTCTTCGTAGGAGATGACGATCTTGTCGGGATAGCCGTTCAGGTGTTCGCGCATGTCCGACTCGCTTCGGCACATCATTGAAGCGAGCCGCTCCAGCTGTCCGATCGGCGCAGTGAGCCTGCGATTGGCCACCTTCTCCGGCGTGAGGTTGTGCCAGATGCCCAGCTCGCGCGAGATGAAGAGGCTGAGAATCTGTTCCGCCAGGCTTCGGCGCCAGAGAAAGATGAAAATTGCGCGCTCCCGCTTCAGGCATTTCAAGAAGAACGGCTCTTCGTGCGGGTACTGCCAGGCTGGAGACACGGCCAGCCAGGAATTCAGCTTCACGTCCATCAGCACGTGCCTGGGGCCTGCTCCCTCCTTCAGCCAGTCGAGATATTGCCGGGCCATGGCGCCGGCTCCGTCGGGCTGCATCACATCCGCAAGAGCAATGGCTTTCTCCCGCGCGAAAGCATGGAAGGAGCGGCGGCGGCCGCTCGCGCTGTCGTGTTTGATCTGGAATATCTCGCCATAGCTGCGGGCGGCACCGCCCTGTGCGATGGCCCGTTGCAGCGCGGTCGTACCTGCCCGCTGGCCCGCGGTGATGCAGATGATCCGTTGCCCCATCTCGATGCGTTCCCAGGCCGATGTGCTTCCGGCGTCCGCGCCGGTGTTTAGCAGCGAGGATAGCCGCGATCCAGCGGAATGCCCTCTATTTCGCCAGGCCGGGGCGCCCGTCGCCCACGGTGCCAAAATCGGGGGTCGCCGCCAGCGGCACGAACCGATTGAAACCGGGAACGTGATTGTCTCAAATGGAAACGAAGGAATTCGTCCACCGATTCGGCGAGGTGCTCGTCGACTTCGGCTTCGAACCGGATAATTCCTGGGTAAGCACTTTGCGCCAGGGCAGTTCCGCACAAATTCCGGAATCCCGGGTCAGGGGACGCGCATGAACCAACCCACGTTTGACCGGCTGATGGATTGTCCGCCGAGACTTCATTTCTGGGGCAACGAATGGCGCGTGGGAGGCTTGGGTCCTCCTCAACTCAGACTCGTCGAGCGCGCCGTGAAGGGCCTCGGAGATCGAATCGAGGTGATAGAAACCGGCGCGGGCCTTTCAACGCTCGTCTTTCTGGCGCTGGGCGCCCGCGTGCTGTCATTTCTTACCAAGCCGGATTTGCAGGAGCGAATCGGCAAAGCGATTGACGAATACGGGCTCCCTGCACGCGAGTGGCGGTATGTGCTCGGACAGTCCGAGTTTACATTTCCCAAATATCTCGACGAAAACCCGGAAGCTGTGTGCGACCTCGTTTTGATCGACGGCGGACATCTGATCCATACGGTATTCACCGACTTTACGTACGGATTCGCATCGCTCCGGCAAGGCGGCCTGATGCTGCTCGACGACCTGCAGGCGTCGTCGGTCGCGGTCCTGTATCGAATGCTGAAGGCCTCCAGATTTGTCGAAGAGATCGACGTGGCGGGCAAGACCGTGGCGTTCCGCAAGAAGGTGAAGGCACGTCTTCCGGGATCGTGGGTCGAGACTGATCTGAACGATCTGCCGCTTGACGATATCGCGCAGAAATCGAACGCACACTGACCGGAGCCGGGCGTTGCTACATCGCAACGGTTATGGCGCGAAATGCCTTCTCAACGTCCAGCGTCCAGCTTCTTTGGTGCGCTGCGGCGGCCATGTCGTCGGCGCTTCTTGCGCATTTGACGTAAATCGCGTCGCCGTCGATGAGCTCATCGCAGAGATAGAAGTTCAGATTCGCCGGCCGTGGACATAGCATCAGCGAGGTTCTCGCGCCGCTCGCAAAAATCAGAGAGTGGAACGCCGATCCCTCACAGCCGCTTACAGCAGCAGCGGCGGACAGGCACGTGATCTGTTCCAGAAAGCTGAGTTGTTCGGGGTACAAAACGCGCGTTGGCGTGCGTGACATCAATTGCTCTTCGAGCTCATTTTCTCTGGATATCTGTTTGATTTTTTTCGTCCCGACATCGTTCGGGGACGCCATATCGCGTTCCACGGTGAGGACCACGCGTCGTATAGGCACGTTATGGTGCTATCAGCCACAGGCATGTAAGATCGCATCATTGTAGCTGAGTGGAACGGGATATCCGGCCAATCAGGTCAACCGCCCTTTGCACATCGAGCGCCCATGGCGTTATTCGCGGCGACGGACCCAAGCGACAATCGTGGTCTAATCCACAATGGACGTAAATCGCATCGCCGTCGATCAGTTCATCGCAAAGGACAAAACTTAAGTTCGGCACATTTGGGCAGAACATCACAGACGTTCTGGTCCCATCTACAAACATCAACGTGTGGAAAGCCGATCCTTCGCATCCGGTCACCAGAGCGCTTTTTCGCAAGCATGCTACTTGCTCTGCAAAACTCAGTCTTTCAGGATAAGTCACCTGCGCCAAAGCGGAAGCCTCGAGCTGCTTTTCGAGCTGCTCCTCTTCCAGTACGCGCCTTGGAAGTTTTGCCTTGCTTCTGGATAAGTAGATAATCCCCGAACGTGGCGGAACGGCGCGCGCCGCCTGCTTCAGTATACTACGCGAACTAACATTGACAAATCCATTCAGCTGAAATGTCGGTTTTTGAACTTGCAAGATCCCAATATCCAGCGGAGTGCTACAAAACGAAATTCGATCGATAGATATTCCGAGATGATGAAAAACGCCTTCCATGAACGGTTTGAGCCGGGAAAGGCCAAAGGGGTTGAAAAATATTATTGGTTCGGCGGAGCGCACGACCTCCCGGCTTTGCACGCGAGCCAAGGTCTCGAGAAGAAAATGACCGAAATGGCGGTGTAGAATTCCACCGAACCATGCAGTTTCCAGTTTGGATTCTGGCTTGTGGATAGCCCCTGTACCGGTCACGTGTTGGGTTTCTCGTGCCCGCCACCCTCGGCGCAAGGATAATTCTGCAAGAAACTCGCCCCTGCAATACGCGCCGCCTGTAAACTGCCCTTGTCCCTTGACCACCAACGGCTCGAGATGAACGTCCTTAATCGAGCGAATTTCCGGAGGGACATCGGATACCCTCTGATCAAACTGTTCGAATCTCGATTTGAGAATTGATTCAGGGAAGCCGACGAACTTGCGTGTGCCCTTGGAACGTGACTTCGGCATTTCACTGACGTCATCGCACTCAAAATCGCATCGAGAAAACAGTCGAATTCCGCTCACTCTGCCTCCCCTATCCAGTGATTCTGAGCCCGCAAATCGAAAGGACTTTCCTATAATGTGATGCGCCCCCGCAGAGAAGATCGCGCAGGAAAAAATTCGCATTTATCCTGCCTTGAGTAAGTATGATCAGGTTGATTGGGCGCCGTAAGAACAGCTTTGTATGGCAGGCCGATCGGCGCGGTCAGCTTGCGGTTCCCCAGCCTTTCCGGCGTGAGATTGTGCCAGATGCCAAGCTCGCGGGAGATGAACAGGCTGAGGATCTGGTCGGCAACGCTTTGACGCCAAATGAAGATGAAAATGGCGTGCTCCCGCTTCAGCCATCTTGAGAAGAACGGTTCTTCGTGTGGGTACTGCCAGGCAGGAGACAAGGCCAGCCAGGAATTGAGCTTGACGTCGATAAGCACATATCTGGAGCCTGCTTCGGGCTTGAGCCAGTCCAGATAGTGCTGGGCAATGGCGTTGGCCCCTTGGGGGCCCATTGCATCCGCGAGCGCGACGCCATTCTGTCGTGCGAATGCATGGAACGAACGGCGGCGGTCAATCGTGCCGTCCCGTTCGGCCTGGAATATCTCGCCATAGCTCCGGGCGGCACGGCTATGCGCAATGGCCTGNNTGCAGGGCGGTTGTACCGGCCCGCTGACCGGCGGTGATGCAGATTATGCGTTGCATGATCGGCTGTGTTCCGAACGGCCCCGTCGCCTCGGCTTGGCGCCTAGTTACCAGGCCGACGTGGCGCAAATCCAGTCGAAGCCTCGCCTGTGGACCACCACTCCTGGCGCAGCGCTGCCATGCACAAACCGGGACCAGGGTCGCCAAGCAAATGCCGAGGCAGAGAGCGCCCTTGCGTGGAACGGTGCGATTTGAAATATCTGCCCTGAACACAGGGTAAGGCGAATTGCGCAGAAAGCTCTACCTGCACATAGACCTGATGAAGACCGGGATTAGTGCGATTCAGCGGAATCCCAAGTGCCATCGTCAGTTTTGGACACACCGGCGACTTCGCAGGCGTCCGGCGGGTCGCTTGGCTGGCGCCAGACCAGTGGCGCAAATGCGATCGCTAAACTAACGTTCCACCAAGACCACGGATCGGTGCCAGGTAGACAACAGCGAGGAACAAGGTTTGGCGTCACCTCAGACAATCGACGGCTGGAACGGCCTTGATTTCCGATTCTTTCCCGAATCGTGCGTGAAGCGTATCGCCGCGTTGCGCGATCAATTGGCGATCCATGATACGCCTCCGAAGATAAATGAGGTCGTAGGAGGTATGATTGCCGCCCGCACCCGTGCCGGCGCCAGCGTTGTGTCTGGTGTCTATGATCGCAGCTCGAGATTGGCAGATGGTTCGGTGCCTTTTCGCGGACGGACCGTTTGGAAGAGGATCGCCGAACCTGAAACGAAAAAACTGGGAAGGATTTTCGACGACTCCAGAGTCGCTTATTACCTGGGTTACGCAAATGTTCACTACGGTCATTTTCTGCTCGAAACAATTTCGCGGGCGTGGGCATGGCGGGATTACAAGCTGGAATGCGTCCCGGTCTTCCAAACTCCTCCCACACGATTGCCCCCATTTGTAAGAGCCTTTTTTGAGCTTATTCCGGGCCTTTCGGAGAATCTGGAAGTCGTCGCCAAGGCGACCCGTTTTTCGCGCGTCGTCGTCGCTCATCCTGCTTTCGTCATCGCCCACGAGGCCTTTTCCGAGTTCAAGCGACTATGCGTGGGCATGGCCGAACGCGCGCTCAGAGATTTTCCTGCGCGGACCGAACAGCCGCTATACTTGTCCCGTGCTGGTCTGAATCCTGCACGTCAAAGAACGCTTCTGGGGGAGGAACGGCTCGAACGCTTCCTCGTTCAGCAGGGTTTTTTGGTCGTTCGACCAGAAACCCTGTCGGTTGTTGAACAGATAACTCTCATGAACACACACAAGTACATAGTGTCGCCCTTAGGATCCGCCTGCCATACTCGACTGTTTGCGTGCGGCGCTACAACATGCCTCATACTGTCCGGTGACCGGATCAATTCAAATTATTTGTTGTGCGATCGCCTTTGCCAAGGCGGTTCTCACTACGCGAACGTGCTTTCATTGCCCAAGCTTGGAGTCGGGGTTCATTTGCCGGCCGAGCCGCTCATGATCGACGAAGATCGAGTATTATCGCTGCTTCGGGACTTTGGCTTGATTAACTCTGGTGCAAAGTTTTCTGAATCTGGTCCTGGCCTCAAAGAGTACAAGCGGCGATGGGTACTGGCCGCGGACGAATTTTCCCGCAAGAGCGGCGATGCCGCGATCGGCAATGCGGCGCGCGAAATTTCATCGACGCTGGAAAATTGAACTCGTGTGGGTCTGGGCGAAGAGCGCGCCCGCGAGGCGCGAGCATCGCAGCGAAGTACAGCTGCTTGCATGGTGTTCCAGGAGCGTGGTTTTTGGGTGGGAGAGGGCGTGAACGGAAGTAGCCGATTTTCCCGATACAATTCCGGGCGCGACCACGTCAGTGAGATTCCGAAGCTGAATGGCAGCGGCAGACGCATATTCGTCGGCTTCCCCGACACGGAGATCTCATCGAGATTCAGGCAGTTTGGCGAGAGGGTGTCCGACACCCCCCGAAGGTCCGCTCCTTTAAGAACGTTTATCTCGAGCCGTTGGTGCCCAANNGGCGGCGCTTATTGCAACGGCGAGTTTCTCACGGAATTGGCTTTGCACCGCGGCTGGCGGGCCGGAGAAAGCCGGCACGTGACTGGCGGAGCGACCGCCCGGAAGCCAGAGCAGAAATTGAAAACCGCGTGGTTCGGCGGGATTCTACTTGGGCATTTTGGTCATTTTCTGCTCGAAACACTGGCTCGCGTGCAAAGCCGGGAGGTCGCGCGTTCCGCCGAACCGATAGTGTTTTTCAACCCCTGGGCATTCCCCAGTCTTCAACCTTTTATGGAAGGCGTTTTTCGTCACCTCGGAATCGCGCTCGACCGGATACGGCTCTGTAACGTACCGCTGGAAGTCCGGAATTTGCGGGCGCAGGTACCGACATTCCAATTGTATGGGTTCATCAATGTGAGCTCGCGTGCCGTGCTGAAGCACGCGGCGCCAATTCCTGCTCCGCAATCCGGAATAATCTATCTGGCGAGAAGCGAGGCGAAGGCCCTCAGGTGCGTGTTGAACGAGGAGGAGCTCCAAAGACGACTCGATAGTTCCGCCCAGGCACGGATCATTTTTCCGGAAAAGTTGAGTTTTGCGGAGCAACTTGCATGTTTGCGGAACAGCGATGTTGTAAGCGGATGCGAAGGATCGGCTTTCCTCTCGCTGACATTCGTGGAGGGGTCAAGAACATCCCTGATGTTCTGTGCAAGCGTACCGTCGCTAAACTATTTCCTGTGCGACGAACTCATCGACGGCGACGCAATTTACGTCCGATGCGGTGATAACCTTTGTGAAGGCGTGGGGCCGGTGACGCGACGGACAGACTGGGTCCTCGATGTCGAGAAGGCAATTGATTTCATTGACCGGACAAGCAATGGCACAATACACGATCCTGACAGTGCGGAGAACAGAATGGCACATCTCAAACCACCCGATGCGCCAGCCGGCACGGCGATCTGGCAATCGCATTCAGTCCGCAGGATCAATCAAATAGCGAAGCACGTCGGCGCGCGAAGCTATCTGGAAATCGGCGTCTTCCGAGGGAAGACCTTCAACGCGCTGGACTTCGAACGCAAAGTGGCCGTCGATCCGAGATTCCAGTTTGACGTCGCCGATTACCAGCGGGAAGGCATCGAGTTTCATCAGATGCCTTCCGATCAGTATTTTACCCGGCACGGCCTGTCGCGGACGTTCGACATCATTTTTCTGGACGGATTGCATACTTTCCAGCAGACTCTCCGCGACTTTTGCAACTCGCTTGCGTGCGCGCACGATCAAACGGTCTGGCTGATCGACGACGTGCTTCCAGTGGATGTCTATAGTGCGTGGCCGAACCAGACGGAAGCGCTCAAGTTTCGCAGACAAGCGGGCGGAGAGGGCTGGGCCTGGCATGGCGATGTCTACAAGGTCGTCTTCGCGATTCATGATTTTTTCCCCATGTACAGCTACGTGACATTGGGAGGACGGGGAAATCCCCAAGCCATCGTCTGGAAGGCTCCGCGCGTCGACTTCACCCCGATCTTCGACAGCATAGAGGCCATCGAGCGCCTGAGCTATTTCGACCTGCTCAAGCGCCAGGAGATTCTGAAGGTCAGACCGGATGAAGAGGGATTCCGGCTGTTTCTCGAGTCGATAGCGGCAGCCGCGGAACGTGGTGCTCCTGCGGTTGTGCCGGTCTGAGAGGAATTGCGCGTGATGCACAACGGACGCGGCGGTGCCGGATGAACCTGTGGGCGGATTTTCTGACGAACGACCAGCGCACCA
>PKWC01000027.1 GCA_003131925.1 Alphaproteobacteria bacterium
CCGTATTCCGTTGTGCCGTAGAGATTGTCGGCACTATCGGCGATCAAGCCCGCGACCGGGTTGGCCCCATCTCCTGTCTTGCCCGTGAAGAAATGGAGCACACCATAAGTACCGTCCGGCGCGAGCTTGAACGCCGCGCCGCAGCCGGTGTCTTCGAAACAGCCGGCGTGGCCGCCGGTGAACAAAGTTCCGTAAAAGTTGCCCGACTGGTCGATGATCAAATTGTCGTCAGGGTTATTGCCATCATTCGGCGGACCCCTGAACTTGTACAACACTGTTTCGGAACCGTCCGGGGCAAGTTCGAAGACCGTGCCGCATTGGTTGCCGCAACCCAAGCGGCCTCCGCTTTGAGTTGTGCCGTAAAGATTGCCTAATGCGTCAGCGGTAAGACCGGCGTACGGCGCCTGACCGTCAGCACAATGGGCCTTGCGGCAGAAGGAATACAGCACCGATTCAGTGCCGTCGGCGGTGAGCTTGAAAACAGTTCCAAGGCGATTGTTTCCGCCGCCATTCGTTGTGCCGTCGAAATCACCGCTTTCGTCCATAATCAGGGCTCCAATGGGCGTGCAGCCATCGCTCGGCGGCCCGGCGAAGTCATGCACGGTCTTTTCACGCCCGGTTGACGTTACCCTGAATATGACGCCACAGCCGATACTGCCACCCTCCACAGTGGTTCCGTACAAATTTCCTTTCTTATCGAAAACCAAACTGGCTCCAGGTCCTTCGCCACTGCTTCCACCTGTGAAACTATAAAGCAGTGTTTCCGTGCCACCGGGCGCCAGCTTGAAGACAGTGCCGTAACTGCATGTACCACCCGCCGTCGTGCCGTACAGATTGCCGGCCCCGTCAAGGATCAGTCCGCCGACCGGGTAACAGCCATCGCTGCCACCGGCGAAAGAATGCAGCACCTTGAAGGACCTTGCCTGAGCGGCATTGAAATGCGCCAGCATGGCGACTGCAAACAGGCCAGCCAGGACGCACTTGCTCGCGATTTCGAGAATCCGGAACATCGGTGCCTCCATTAAGTTCAGACGGAGAGGATCGCGCCCGCAACTTCCAACTTCCGCCAGGGCCGTTTCCGCGGAACCATACCACAACCGGCCTGTTCCGTGCGCCGGATTGTTGTAGGCAGCAACTTCCTCATCGACACCGACACATAGGGCGAATCCGGCGCGACTTTTGCGACCTCCGCCTTTCAGGCCTCCCAACCCGCCGTGACGCTCGCAGGCTTGTGCCGCGGCTCGCTCCCGCGGAGGTGCAGGCACATTCGCAGGAGAGGGAAGGGACGGGACCGCCTCCGCCGTTGGATGTGGATCCTCACGGGCCTGCAGTTGCAGGTGGGCGCCATATGTCCGAGGCCACGGCCCCGGTCAGGGACAGCTCCCGGTGAGTACCATTAAGGCCCCTGGGTATGCAATCCTGACCTGCGGGGGCAGTACCCGTCTTGCGAAGACCCTAGGCCCCGGAGAGGCGCGCGGCAATATCCCCCACCCGCTTCGCCGCCTGCTCCAACTCCAGCGCCGCCCGGTCTTCGCTCCGGGCGATGCGCGTTTTCATCTCGTCACGCGTCCCCGCCAGATCCTCGATTTCCTGTGCGCGGCGTTCCAGCATCGCGACCGAGTCGAAATAATCCTCCGCGATCAGAAGTGCGGTCATGAGGAGAAGCCGTTGCTCGCCCACCTGCCCGACAGATTCCAGAAGGCCCCGCACTTTGCCGTCCACATGCGCCGCCAGTTCGCGCAAATGTCCCTCTTCGCCTTCATCGCAGGCGATCGTGTAGGCGCGCTGATTGACCATCACGTTGACGAGCGGCATTCGCAATTCGCCTCCACTTAGTAAGTGCCTCAGCGTCCCAGTGCCGTCCGGATATCGGCAATCGCGCCGTCGAGACGCCCTTCCACCTCCTCGGTCAGGCTCGCCAGCGAGCGGACCTCTTCCTCGAGTTCTGCGATCCGGGCCAGCAGCCCTTCGCGTTCATGGGTGAGCGAAGCGATTTCGGCAGAGTCGCGAACGTGGCGTTGTTGCGCCTCGTCGAGCGGGACGAGAACCGCATCCAGACGGTCGAGGGCCGCCGAAAGACTTGCCGCGGCCTCTGCCAGCTCCGCCATGCCAATCCTTTCGCCGAAGACGGGCGACCTTAAGCCGCGCGGGGAAAGGGGGTCAACGGACCGCCCCTCCACTTGACGCGCGGGGCGCCGCCTCGCTAAGGCCCGGCCTCGTTTGGGGCCCCGCACGAATTCCATGACTGCCGCGATGCCGGTTGCGTACCATCGGCGGGTCAACCCGCATCGACGGAAGGGGGCTATCCGTGCGAAGGCGCCGGACAAGAACCTATATGTACATTTCCGGATCACGGCATAGACAACCGCAACTGCGGTGCTCGCGGCGCTGAGCCGCGCGCCTTTGGAGGACAATCATGGCCATCCGCGTCGCCATCAATGGTTTCGGCCGCATCGGGCGTCTTGTGCTGCGCGCAATTGTCGAATCGAAGCGGCGCGATATTGTTGTCGTGGGCGTAAACGATCTCGGTCCGATTGAGACCAACGCCCATCTGTTGCGCTATGATTCAGTGCATGGCCGCTTTCCCGGCACCGTGACGGTCGACGGCGATTCGATCAGCCTCGGCCATGGCAAGATCAAGGTTACCGCGCACCGCGATCCCAATACGCTGCCGTGGAAAGACCTCGGCATCGACATCGCGCTGGAATGCACCGGCATCTTCACCGCCAAGGACAAGGCCTCCGCGCATTTGACGGCAGGCGCCAA
>PKWC01000196.1 GCA_003131925.1 Alphaproteobacteria bacterium
TTGCCGACGCCGCCCTTCTGGTTGGCGACGACGAGCGTTCGGGGACCTCGCGACTGCGGCTCAATCGGCATGGCGAAGCTCCCGGATCGCGAGGATGACGCCGGAAGGATCGGAGCGGCTGGGCTCCTCCCTCACCTGCATCCTCCAAGATTTATGGGCTTCGGTCAATTCTTCCCCTACAGATTGACCCTTGAGAAAGAGATTCAGCGTGTTCGGGCCCTGAAAAGCCTGTGCATAGACCAGCAGCCGCGACAGCGGCGCACAAGCCCGGGCGGCCACGATGTCGAAGGGCTCGCGGGGCGCGTCTTCCAAGCGCGAGTTGCGGATCTCGACGTTCAGTCCGAGTCTTTCTCCGGCCATGGCGAGAAAGGCGCATTTCTTGCTGGTGGCCTCGACAAGCACGGTTCTGAAGCCGACCCGATCGCGGGAAAGAAGCGCGAGGATCAGTCCGGGAAATCCGGCGCCGCTGCCCAGATCGACAAGGCTCGTCGCGTCGGGCGGCACGAACGCGGCAAGCTGCGCGCTGTCCCAGACATGGCGGCGCCAGACCTCGGCGAGCGATCGCGCCGAGACGAGATTGTGACGCGCGTTCCATTCCTCCAGGAGGGCCACGAACAGCTTCACGCGCGCCAATGTTTCACGTGAAACATTCGCCGCCGCCTGAAACTCCACGGGGCCGAAATGACCGCTCCGTGCTTCCTCCATCCTCACCCACGCCCGAGCGGTCGGACGGGGTCCCCCTTGACCCCTCTCCTACAGGGGAAGAGGGAGATCCTTGCGCTTGTTTTCCAACGTTTGTGCAGGCCTCCGGCTTCCCCTCTCCCCTTGTGGGAGAGGGACGCAGATACGGGCGGCGCATCCTGCCCCGGATTGGGTGAGGGGTGCCGCAACATCAACCGTTGTCGGCTAACGCGGCTGAGGAACCGCGCGCACGGAAGCTCGCCCTTGTATGGGCCAGAACCAGGGTCAGCGCGGCGGGGGTGACGCCGTCGATGCGACCGGCCTGGCCCAGCGTGGCGGGACGGATGGCGCTCAGCTTCTGCACCGCCTCCGTCGACAGACCATTGACTTTGCCATAGTCGAGATCATGAGGGAGCCCCAACGCCTCGTCACGCCGGAAGGCATCGATATCGGCGTCCTGGCGCTCCAGATAGACGGCGTATTGCGCGTCGTTCTCAAGCTGCTCGACAATTCTAGCGTCGATGTCGGACAGCTCCGGCCACACGCGCCGGAGATCGGCAAAGCTCACATCGGGCAGGCTGAGCAACGCGTGACCGTTGCGCCGGCCGCCATCCAACCGCACCACAATTCCGGCCCTTCCTGCCTGGCTTGGCGTGAGGGCGAGTTCTGCCAGGCGACGCTGTGCAGCGTCCAGGCGGTCGATCTTCGCGGAGAATTTGCGCGCCCGTTCGCTGCCCACCACCCCGCCCCGAATCCCGAGATTCGTCAGGCGGCGGTCCGCATTGTCCGCCCGCAGGCTGAGCCGATACTCTGCGCGGGAGGTGAACATGCGGTAGGGCTCGGTCACGCCTTTGGTGACGAGATCATCGATCAGAACGCCTATGTAAGCGTCCGCGCGGTCCAGGATGATCGGCTCCGACGAGGACGCGGCGCGGGCGGCGTTCCAACCGGCCGTCAGGCCCTGTGCGGCCGCTTCCTCGTAACCCGTCGTGCCATTGATCTGGCCAGCCAGATAGAGCCCCGAAACCCGCTTGGTCTCCAGTGACGGGAGAAGCTCTCTCGGATCGACATAGTCATATTCGATCGCATAGCCGGGCCTGAGCATGCGCGCGCGCTCGAGCCCCGGAATTGTCGCAAGGAAGGCGCGCTGCACCTCTTCCGGCAATGAGGTCGATATGCCGTTCGGATAGACGGTGTCGTCGTCGATCCCCTCGGGCTCGAGGAAAATCTGATGGCCGTCGCGCCCCGCGAAGCGGACCACCTTGTCCTCGATGGAGGGACAATAACGCGGCCCCGCGCTTTCGATCTGGCCGGAATAGATGGGCGCACGATCGAGATTGCGCCGGATGATGTCGTGGGTGGCGCGCGTGGTCCGGGTGATGTGACAGACGATCTGCCGGGTAGTGATCCGATCCGTCAGGAACGAGAACGGCACCGGCGGCTCATCGCCCGGCTGAACCTCGAGCGCGGCCCAATCGATGCTCGTGCCGTCGAGCCGGGGCGGTGTTCCGGTCTTGAGCCGGCCCATCCCGAGGCCGAGCCCATACAGCGTCTCCGCCAGGCCGATCGTGGGCGCCTCGCCGACGCGCCCGGCCGGAATCTTGCGCTCGCCCATATGGATCAGGCCGTGCAGGAAGGTCCCGGTGGTGAGGATGACCGCGCCGCAGGAAAGCTCGCTTCCGCCCCCTCCGCGGACACCCGCAATCCTGCCGTCCCGGATGACGAGATCCTCGACTGCGAATTCTGCGATCTCGAGGTTTGGCGTGTCCGCGAGCGCTCGCTGCATAGCCGCGCGGTAGAGTTTGCGGTCCGCCTGCGCGCGCGGTCCCCGCACCGCCGGTCCCTTGCGCCGGTTCAGAAGCCGAAACTGGATTCCGGCCTCGTCGGCCACCCGCCCCATGACGCCGTCAAGCGCGTCGATCTCCCGCACCAGATGGCCCTTGCCCAGCCCCCCGATCGCCGGGTTGCACGACATTTCGCCGATCGTTGCCCGCTTGTGGGTGGCCAGCAGCGTCCGGGCGCCGAACCGCGCCGATGCGGCCGCCGCTTCGCAGCCCGCATGCCCCCCGCCGATGACGACGACGTCGTACGCGCTCATGCGCGCTGCCTTAGGCACGATCCACGAACCGCGCAACATGTTTCACGTGAAACAATCGGGACGGCCCAAAAAGTAGCTGCGCTTGCGCTGCAATCGGACTGAATTCGTTGTACCCGGGCACCATGAAACTTCAGATTCGATTTGCGCACTTGCGCGAACGTGCGGCCTTGATCGAGATGCAGTGGAGGGCCTCCCTCGTCTGGGACGAATATCGCGATGCATTGCTGGCGAACCCCGACGCAATCGACATTCCCGTGGAGCAGTTCCGCAATCGTCAGGTTCGCGTCGCCGGGCACGGCGATCGGCCGATCGGGTTTTCCGCGGTGACGGCGCTCGACGCCGAAATTTGCGAGCTCGATGGATTGTTTGTCGAGCCGGCGCATTGGCGGAAAGGCATCGGTGGCGCGCTCATCGAAGATGCGGCGCGTCTGGCACGCCGGCGCAAATTCCGCCGCATGCAAGTGACCGCCAATCCACGCGCCGAAGGGTTCTACGCGAAGCTGCATTTCATTAAGTATGCTGTCGCCGCAACACGTTTCGGGTCCGCATCCCGCATGCACCGTATTTTGAATTAATGATTGCGCCCGCGCCGCAGGGATGCGGCGCGGGCGTACGTTACGGCGAAGGGGAAGTCTCATGGTTCGACAGGCTCACCATGAGGAAATTTCCCTCACCCTGAGCTTGCCTGCTTTCGCCGAAGCGAAGCTTCAGCTTCAGCTTCGCGCAGGCAGGTCGAAGGGTGAAGCGCAGCAATGACCGCATTCACTTCGGCATCAGCACCTTGTCGATGACGAGGATGACGCCGTTGCTCTGGTAGACGTTGGAGATGGTGACGTTCGCGCTGTTGCCTTTCTCGTCGGTCACGGCAAGCGAACCGCCGCTGCCCGTGACCGTCAGCCAATCGCCCTCGACGGTCTTGAGCGCCGCCTTGCCGCCGCCCGCCGCGATCTGCCTGTCGAGCGCCATTGCGTCGAGGCGGCCGGGCACGACGTGATAGGTCAGAATCTTGTCGAGCGTCGATTTGTTCTCGGGCTTCAGAAGCGTGTCGACCGTGCCGGCCGGCAGCGCCGCAAACGCTTCGTTGGTCGGCGCGAAGACCGTGAACGGTCCCGGGCCTTCCAGCGTATCGACAAGCCCCCCCGCCTTCACCGCGGCGACCAGGGTCGTGTGATCCTTCGAATTCATCGCGTTCTCGATGATGTTCCGCGTCGGATACATCGCCGAACCGCCGACCATCGGGTAATCGACCGCGCGCGCGGCGGCGCCGAGCGCGAGAAATGCGATCGCGGCGGCGCCAATCATGTGAATTCTGCTCATGGTGTTTCGTTTGCTCCTGCGCCCCACGGACTTCGGCCTCTCCTCGGTCCACGCGGGGCTCACTGTCTGCCTTACGGAGCAGTGAGCCAGGCGGATGCAGGCCGGGATGCATCCCGATGCGATTTTCCTGCGTAGAAGATTCATGAATGCCGCAAACACGATGCCGGCCTGGACGGCCCTGCCCCTCCCCATCTCGGCCGGGATTTGCCCGGATGGACAAGCGCGGGCATTCGCGCGACCGTTGGGCTCCGGGGCCGTTTTCGCATTTCATCGCATGGACCAGCCTGCGTCGCTTTCTTCCGCCGAAGTGCTCCTCGAAGCCATCGGTCGCGGCAGCCAATTGGCGCTGAAGCGTCTCTATGAGATTGAATCGCGCCGCCTCTACGGCATTGCACTGCGCATCGTGCGGCGCCCGGAGATCGCCGCCGACGTGCTGCAGGATTCCTTTGTGCAGATCTGGCAGAACGCGCGCAGATTTACGTCGGAGCGCGGCGCGGCGGCGGCATGGCTGACCGGCATTGTCCGCTTCCGCGCGATCGATGCAGTGCGCAAGCTTCGGCGCGAAGTACTTTCCGGCGATCCCGGGCTCGGCGACGCGCCCATCGAGCCTGACGTGATCGAGCGCATCGACGCCGATGCACAGGCCACAGCGCTCCGGCACTGCCTGCAATCGCTCGACGACAACCAGCGGCGCTGCATTCTCCTCGCCTTCGTCGACGGATATTCCCATGCCGACATTGCGCAGCGCCTCGCAGCGCCCATCGGCAGCGTCAAGAGCTGGGTGCGCCGCGGGCTGATCGCATTGAAGGGATGCCTGCAATCATGATTCCTTCCGATCACGAAGAACTGAGCGTGCTGGCCGGCGAATATGTTCTGGGCGTCCTCGATCCGCCTCAGATGCGCGAGATCGAGGCGGCGTTGGGCGAGAATGCGGTACTGCGCGATGCGGTCGCATTCTGGGAACAAAAGCTTCATCCGCTTTCCGCGCTCGCCGGCCACGCCGAGCCGTCGCCTGGGGCATGGGACGCAATCGCGGCGCGCATTGCAGGAACTTCAGGCCAGCACGCCGCAACCGGAGCGCGGAGAAATGCAGCTCCGTGGCGCTGGGCGATGGCGGGATTCGCCACCGCCGCGGCGGCGTTCCTTCTCTATGTCGCGCTCACGCCGGCGGTTCCCCCTCTCGTCGCCGTGTTGCATGCGCCAGAGCAGCAAGCGGCGAGCTGGATCGCCACAACGAGCGGCGGCGGATTGCATTTGAGTGCGGTTGCAAACGAGATGCCACCACCGGGCCACACATTCGAGCTATGGGCGATTGCGGCCCATGCGAAGCGTCCCGAGCGGCTTGGCGTCATTCCTTCCAACGGCACGCTACGGATTGCAGCGTTGCCGCGCGGCCTGGGCGAAGGCGCCACGCTCGCGATCAGCATCGAGCCTCCGGGCGGCTCACCCACCGGCCAGCCGACGGGCCCGGTCGTGTTCGTCGGCGCACTGCGGGCGATATAATACCAAGTGCGTTCATGTTGACGGCCGAAAACCCCTCACCCGCGCCGGACCAGAAATCATTGCACGTATCTGCCTCCCTCTCCCACAAGGGGAGAGGGGAATCGGAGTCTTGCATCGACGTCAGGAAATCAGCGCGAAGGTCCCCTCTCCCCTTGTGGGAGAGGGGAAACATTCGAGTCCTTGCTAACGCTCCGAAATGGGTGAGGGGTCCGTTCCGTTCGATCGCTGCTTGCCTTGGCCCACTTGACGCAATCGCGTGGAAGGAGAATCGATTCCCCCGGCATTCAGGGGAGGGGCATCATGCAACATCGCATCCATACGATCGCGTTTGCGCTCGCCATCGCGGGCGCGCTCTCGGCCTGTGCAGACTCAGACGATTCCCAGGCAGCCGCGCTTGCCAAGTGGAAGGCGGATTGCGGGGCGCAGGGCAAGCAATTCTTATGGCGCGACACAGAAAAGGCGGGGGGAATGCTCGATCAAACCGTAAAGGTCGAAGGAAAATGCGTGGGTCCGGGCGAGAAAGGCTACGAACCGCCGGAGCCGCCTGACACTTCGCCTTGATGCGTCAAGGCGCCCCAACCGTCGCGCGCGCCAGTTCTCGCGACTTAGCGATGTCGCGGATGAAACGCTCTACTCATCAGTGTCCGGAGCATCGTCCGGCATACAAATCAGTTGCGGGTTATCAAATCTCGCAGCGCCTCCGGATACTGCGAACCCTACTTCGCTTGGTACCCATGTCATTCGCACTCCATGCGATTCCATGCTCGCCACGCGCCCGGTGACAAGCCCTCGCGCATTCCAAGCGATAGACAGGGTCTCTATCGTGCCCAACGGTCTCGCATACGAAAATCGTTCAACTATGTCGGTGTCTCCCTTGCGAGGGATGACAAGAGCAAAAAACTCTGTGGGGGGAATAACGTTCAACCAGCTCTGCATGTCCAGGTACACCTTGTCGTCGCCGTTCTCGACCGTCAGCCACGCGCGTGGGGGTTGCTCGTCCACCGCGGGCCCCTGAGGTTTCCGAAATTCGAGTGTCGCGACGATCCTGCCGCTGCGACAAGGTGCGGGCTTCATCCTTTTGTCGAACTTGTCGCGCGGCGCTTCGATCTCGAACGAAGGTGGGAAGAGGTCCCCAGCGGGCTTGGGCGCAGCCGCCGGCGCCGAAGCGGCATCGCCTTGTGCAGGCGGCTGAAAGCCAAGAGCGATCGTGGTGGCACCGGTGACGTTTTTCCCGTCCCTGGTCGCGGGAACAAACTTCCAGCCCATCACGGCGGCGATCGCTGCCGAATCGAGATCGTTGAAGCCGCTGGTCTGGCGAAGCCGGATTCGCTCGACCTTTCCGTCTCCGCCGACTGCAACATCAAGAACCGCGGCACCCTGTTCGTTGGTCTTTGCCGCGCTCGCCGGATAGGCAGGCTGCATGTTGACGCCTGACGCATCGATATGCGGCGGAGTTTCGGCGGCTTCTGCGGTCGCCATGCTGAACGCCGCGCAAACGATGAGAGCGCCTGTTTCGAACCGGGCGCGCATGAGAACCCCCTCCCGCCACACATTCGGACCCGCCACCAAACAAAGCATACAAGCGGCACGTCTTCAAATGTCGACTGCGAGGAAAGTCGTTACCAAAATCGTAGAGAATTGTTTCCTCTCCATTCCCGGGGGAGGTTCCGCCGCAAGAGCGGAGGGGGGCGGCCCTTCAATGCGACCTGACCTTGCCGTCTCTTGGCTCGGCGCGCGGGAGCCGTCATGATTGCGGCGGCGCCCGGGAGAATTCGTCATGTCGATATTCGTCGATCTGGGGCACGAGCTCCATGAGATGCGCCTGACCGAAACCGTAAGCGATCTGGCCGCGCTGCTCCGAGCCGAACGGAGCGCGCCGGACCTTCCATCAAGTGCTTCCTCATGAAAGCCATGCGAAGACTATTTAAGCGAACAGGCGTTTTGCTCGCTCTCCTCGTTCTCGCGGGCTGCGCCGACGACGTGCCAGTGGTCAAATGGTCCAGACCCGGCGCGACCTATGAGCAATTCGCGGCCGACCGCACCGCCTGCGTAGACCAGACGCGTGAGAGTTCGAAACCGTATTTTATTGGCGGTGTGCACTATGGGAACCGGACAGATATGCTCAACACCGATCAGTTCCTGAAATGCATGGCGCGACACGGCTACGCGCGCGATCCCAAGGGTTACGCCGCACCGCCCGGCGATGAGGTTCCGCTCGGGCCTTGACCGTCCCGCGGAACCGCGTTCGCGCGCGGTTCGTTTCTTTCGATCGAAACGCGGCCTGCGGTGTCATGCCGGAAGTAGACGTGGGGCACAGTGAAACGAGGAGTTGCACCATGCGCATTTCACCTTTGATGGCATCCGCTCTCGGCGCGGCGCTGGCAGTCGGCGTTTGCGGATTCATTGTCCCGCCCGCTTCGGCGCAGGATTACGGCCCCGCCTATGAATCAAGTCCGCCGGAAAGCGTGATCGTGACCGCGCCACGGCTCCGCATCGATTCGCACAGGCTGAACGGACCGCTGGAACGGGTTTCGATGTCGACGACCGTTCGCTACGACGATCTCGATCTCGGCACCTGGAGCGGTGAACAGGAATTGCGGAGGCGTATCCGCGACGAGGCGCACAACATTTGCGATCGTCTCGCCGACGCCTACCCGTTCTACCAGCTGCAGGGCGAACATTGCTTCAGATCCGCGCTGAACAACGCGATGGCGCAGGTGGACGGCACGATCTACGAAGCGCGCCTGTATCACGCGTACATTGCCGAGCTCCAAGAATAATCCTGCCGCCCGGTGCGCTTCATCCGCGCCCCCTTTCCTCCCCCACGTTGGGGGAGGAAAGCGCAAGGCCACATACTTCGCTCTACGGCGCGTAACGCACGATCGTGGTGCGATAGTCCAGCGACACTTTCGCGCCGAAGCGGCTGGCGAACTCCACCTTCACGTTATGGGCGCCGCTCGACACGTTCGGGCAGATATAGTTCATCGTGTGATCGGCGGGATTGTCGGTAGTGCCTTCGGAACCGAAAAGATTGTCGCTGGGCAGGCACACCGTGCTGCCGTCGAGCACCACGCGCGCCAGGAGAATTTCCCCGGCCGCCGTTGCCACCTCGCCCGAAAACGAGACTTCCACGCAGCCCGTTGCACCCTGGCTGAAATTCAGGGTTGTCCCCGACACGGTGACATAGGTTTTCTTGACCGTCGACACCAGGTCGGTCGATACGCTGTAGCTGGCGGTGCTTTCGGTGCAGGCCCCGGTGGACACCCCGGGAGCAACGGGCGCGTCTGGTGAATGAGGATAGGTAGTCGCGAACGCCGGGGGCGCCAGACAAAGGAGGAGAGCTGCGCCGCTCGCCAAACTCTTTACGCCACTCATATGCATTCTCCATGGTTTACGCGGAACTCCGGACTCTTGCCGCAAGGGCTCGTCCGAAGGTGCTTCTCGTAAACCCCTCCTGCCCCTAATCGCGCATGTTCCGCGACGAAGATCAAGGCGGGATTGGAGCGTGTTCCGTTCATATTGGACCAACTACGGATTAATGATTCAATTTGATCCGGCCGCACTGTAAGTCTCGCGTGCGGCTTAACGAATGATGCCGCCGGCCGCCGGAGCAAAGGCGGTGTTCGCGGCTGCGGAGTTCTCGAGGGACGGCAGCCAGGTTGGCGCGCGCCGCGCGTGGGTCGCGCTTTCGAAGCCGGCGCCGAGGACGAGCAGCGTCGCCTCCGACCACGCCCGCCCGATGAACGAGATGCCGACCGGCAACCCGCGCACAGTGCCCATCGGTACGGTCAGATGCGGATAGCCGGCGACTGCGGGCAGGAAAGACGTGTTGCTCGAATCATTGTCGCCCTTGACGAGATCGATGCGCCAGGACGGTTCGTCGGTCGGCATGACGAGCGCGTCGAGCCCGTTCAGGATTTTGTCGAGGCCATCTGTTCGCGCGATCTTCATCAGCATCGCGCGTGCTTTCAGATACGCCGGATCGGAAAGTCCTTTCGTCTTTTCCGCGGCGATGAAGATGTCCTGTCCCAACAACGCGTTCTCGCGCGCACTCGCCTTGTCGAAGGCAATTACGTCCGCGAGCGTGCGCGTCTTCACGGCGGGCGGCGTCGAAGAGAGATAGGCGTTCAGATCGACCTTGAGCTCCGTCTCCAGCTCAAGCAGCTCTGCGTCACCGGACGGTTTCGGATCGGGCGGGGAGAATTTTACCGGCACGATCACCGCACCGGATTTTCTCAGCGCCGCAATCGCACGGGCAAAGACTGCGTTCTCGTCGGTGGGCGGCGATGCATCCACGTGCAGGATGCCGATCCGTTTCCCACGAAGAGTCGCGTGCGCGATGGCCGCGAGATAATCCGTTTTGTGCGCATCGGCTTGCGCCGTTGCCTTGTCCACGGGGTCGGTTCCGGCCATTGCCGTCAGCAGGATCGCGACATCGGCGACGCTGCGGCCCATCGGCCCCGGCGTGTCCTGGCTATGCGAAATGGGAATGACATGCGTGCGCGACACAAGACCGACCGTCGGCTTGAGACTCACCACGCCGTCAAGCGAGCCGGGACAGACGAGCGAGCCGTCGGTTTCGGTCCCGAGCGACGCGGCGCCAAGGCTCGCCGCAACCGCCGCGCCGCTGCCGGAACTCGATCCGCAGGCGCTGCGATCGAGCACATAGGGATTTTTGACCAGTCCGCCGATCGCGGACCAGCCGCTGATCGAATGCGAGCTGCGGATGTTCGCCCACTCGCTCAGGTTGGTCTTGCCGAGGATGATCGCGCCGGCGCGGCGCAGAAGCGCAACGCAGGAGGCGTCCGCCCGCGGCCGGTTGCCGCGATAGATCGGCGAGCCCATCTCGGTCGGCATATCGACCGTCTCGATGATGTCCTTGATGCCGATCGGCATACCGTCGATCGGCGACAACGGCTCGCCGCCCCGCCAGCGCTCGCCCGATCGGTCCGCCGCGTCGCGCGCCGCCGGCACAGCGGTGGCCACGAAGGCGCCGATTTGCGGCTCCCAAGAGTCGAGCAGTTCGAGCGAGCGTTCGAGGAATTGCCGCGGGGTTTCTTTGCCGGCCGTAAAAGCCCGCGTCGCGGCGAGATACGATCGCAGAGCGGGTTTTGTTTGCTCCGATGCCGGCATTCTTCCTCTTTCCTCCGCTGTCATGCTCCGCGAAGGCGGAGCATCCAGTAGTCCCCGATGCGACGGTGATTACTGGATCGTCCGCCGGAGCCTGTCATCGGGCCGGCCACTTCGGGCCGGACCCGTTGGCGGATGATGACACAGAGGTTGTTTTAAATATTCAACACCCGCCCATACGCATCCAGCACCGCTTCCTTCATCATCTCCGACAGCGTCGGGTGCGGGAACACGGTGTGCATCAGCTCTTCTTCCGTGGTTTCGAGATTCATCGCCACCACGTAGCCCTGGATCAGCTCGGTGACTTCGGCACCGACCATGTGGGCACCGAGCAGCTGGCCGGTCTTCTTGTCGAAGATCACCTTGACCAGACCCTGGTCCTCGCCGAGCGCGATCGCCTTGC
>PKWC01000146.1:0-6606 GCA_003131925.1 Alphaproteobacteria bacterium
AGCTCGAACGACTCGCGCAGCGCAGCATCGTCCACCGTTCCGATCGTGCCTTGCCACGCCGCGCCCGCGTTTGAAACCGCGATATCGATTCCACCAAATGCTTTTGCCACCTCATCGAAGGCGGATTTGACGCTTTCGGGTTTCGTCACGTCACAGGAAATGGCCAGTGCCGTCTTCCCGCAATCGCGCGCGACGAANNCCTTCGCGGTCGCGGCGCCGATGCCTGAGCCGCCGCCCGTCACGACCGCGACCTGCCGCGCGAGCGGCTTCTCCGCCGCCTTGCCGAGCTTCGCCTGTTCGAGCGACCAATATTCCACGTCGAACATGTCCGCCTCCGAGATCGGGCGATAGGCGCCGGTCGCCTCGACGTCCGAAATCACTTCGATGGTGTTTTCTGCAATATCCGCCGCAATCGCAGCGTCTTTCGCACTGGCGCCAAGCCCAAACAGACCTTTGCCCGGCACCAGCACGACGCGCGGCAGCGGATCGAGCTCGGACTTCTTCGGCTCCGCGTGTGCGTTGTTGCGCGCGAAATATTCGTGATACCGCGCAATGAATGTTGCGACCGCCTCCTCGACAGAGGCTTTCCAGGCCTCGAGCTTTCCCTCCTCCGGCGCCGGCGCGAGGAGCGGCCAGTTCTTGGTGCGGATCGTATGATCGGGGGTCACGACGCCCCGTTGCGAATAGCGCGCCAACTCGGCGCCGTTCACGTAGTCGAGAATGCTCTGCGATTTCCGGAAACATAGAATCTGGCGCTTGACGGTTCCGGCGCGCTCGTCGCGCGCAATGGCGCAGGCCCCGCGCAGGATCGGCGCGATGTCCGCCGTTCGCGCGAGCCGCTGCGGCATGGATGCTTGCACGAGACTCTTCCGGCCACGCTTGAGCCGCTCTTCCGCGAGCGTGACCAGTTCGATCATGCGCTCATAGGTTTCCCGTGCGTTCTCTCCGACCGTGAAGATGCCGTGCTGCAGGAGAACGAGGCCTTCGACGCCGCGATGGCGGTCGAAGATGTCGGCGACGCTCTTTGCGAGTGCGAAGCCCGGAATCGTGTAGGGCACATAGGCGACGCGACTGCCATAGACGTCACGCGCGATGCTCTCGCCGTCTGGCTGATCTGTCAGCGCAAGCACCGCCGTCGAATGCGTGTGATCGACGAATTTGTGCGGCAGGAAGGCGTGCAGCAACGTCTCGACGGACGGATTGGGGGCGCTCGCATCGAGCAGATTGACGCGCTGATAATTGACCATGTCCTCGTCGGAGAGGCGATCGAGCGCGCGCAGGCGGCGCAGGGGCGCGAGCTTCACCGCCGGCAATCCCGCCGGTTCGATGTTTCCCATGTCCCAGCCCGAGCCCTTGACGCAGATCACTTCGAGCCTGTCGCCGAGCAAGTCCGGCATTTGCGTCTTGACGGACGTATTGCCGCCGCCATGCAGCACCAGACGCGGATCGCTGCCCAGAAGCCGCGTCGTATAGACTCGCAGCGCAAGGTCCTCGCCGATCTGCCGCGAGGCATAGCGCGCGACGAAATCCTGCGCTTCGGAATCCGACCAGCGGCTTTTCATTTCGGGTCCTGTGTTTGTGCGCGGCGTTCGGGAAAGAGGGAGAGAAGTCCATCGCGCGAGGCGGCGCAAGTTCCGCGTTCGGTGATGAACCCGCTCACGAGACGCGCGGGCGTGATGTCGAAGCCGGGGTTCGCCGCCGCGCTTCCCGGCGCGCCGATTTCGACCGTCGCCAGCCCGCCACCTTCCAGCCGCCCGGTTATTTTCAGCACTTCGTCGCTGGATCGTTCCTCAATCGGAATATCGCCGCCGCGTGCGATGGTCCAATCGATCGTAGAACTCGGCAAAGCGACATAGAACGGTACGTTGTTGTCGCGGGCCGCCAGCGCCTTCAGATAGGTACCGATCTTGTTCGCGACGTCGCCATTGGCCGCGACGCGATCCGTCCCCACAATACAAAGATCAACGGCGCCCACCTGCATGTAATAACCGCCGGCATTGTCCGCGATGATGGCGTGGGGCACGCCGTGACCGCCCAGTTCGAACGCGGTGAGAGATGCGCCCTGGTTGCGCGGGCGCGTCTCATCGACCCAGACATGAAGCGGAATCCCCGCATCCTGCGCCATATAAACAGGGGCGAGCGCCGTTCCCCAATCGACGCAGGCAAGCCAGCCCGCGTTGCAATGGGTGAGAAGGTTGAGGCACTCCCCATTCTTCTTCGACGCGGCATCGCGGAGAATGGCAAGTCCATGCTCGCCGATGCGCCGGCAAGTCTCAACATCCTCGTTGCAGATGGCAGCAGCTTCGCGCCAAGCCAGACCTGCACGTTCGCCGCGCGGTTGATTGCGCAGCGCAGCCCGCATGCGCGCGAGCGCCCAGCGCAGATTGACCGCAGTCGGCCGAGCCGCGAACAAGAGATCATGCACGCGATCGAGATGTTCGTCCGACGCATCGGCGCGCATTGCCAGCGCCACGCCATAAGCGGCGGTCGCCCCGATGAGCGGCGCCCCGCGCACGACCATCGTCGTGATGGCGCGCGCCGCATCCTCCGCGCTCGCGAGCTGCACTGTCGCAAACTCATGCGGCAACCTCGTCTGATCGATCACCTCGACGATGTTGTCGCCAACCGGCCAGATCGTCCTATAGGATTTGCCGCCTACCTTCATAGATAGTCCACCGCGGTGCGCGCTTTCGCACGCCACAGAAGAATTACCACTGAGACACTGAGGACATATAATATCACATCACAAATCGGCGCAGCCCGTCTTTCAGGACAACGCAATTGAAATTCATTAGGAGGCCGACTTTCATGCCGCTCAAACGCAGATAAGTTAGCAACTGCGCCTCGTGAATGGGCAAGAGGTGGTCGACCGACTTTATCTCAACGATGAGGCGTCGTTCGATGACTACATCCAAACGATACCCACAACTTAGATGAACCGATTTATAGTGAACAGGTAGCGCGACCTGGCATTCATACGCCACACCCGCAGTACGGAACTCAAAACAGAGACATTCCTCATATGCCGACTCAAGCAGTCCTGGCCTGAGGTATCGGTGAACCTCAATTGCCATACCTATCACACGCTCCGTTAGAGCGCTTTCTTCGTATTGTGAGAACTTTCCGTCAGCTTTCTCAGTGTTCTCAGTGTCTCCGTGGTGAATTTCCGTAGGCACGATCAATGGCCCTCGAAAGAGACGAGAGTCTTCACTTCCTTGCCTAAGACGCGGATTTTCTCGGCGCCGCCGAGGTCGGGGAGATCAATGACGAAGGAGCAGCCGATGACGTTTCCGCCGGCCCGCTCAAGAAGCTTGATCGCGGCGCAGCAGGTTCCCCCTGTCGCGATGAGATCGTCGACAAGCAGGATGTGATCGCCGTCCTTAACGGCATCCGTGTGAATCTCGACCCGGTCGGTGCCATATTCCAACGCGTAGTCCTCCCCAATCACCTGCCAGGGCAGCTTTCCTCTCTTGCGTACCGGCACAAAGCCGACCGACAATTGATGCGCCACGGCGCCGCCCAGAATGAACCCGCGCGCCTCGATCCCCGCCACCTTGTCGATGCGCACGCCGGCATAGGGCTGCACGAGTTCGTCCACTACGCATCGGAATGCACGCGGATGGCCCAGCAGTGTGGTGATGTCGCGAAAGATGATGCCGGTCTTCGGATAATCCGGAATCGAGCGGATGACCGATCTGAAATCCATGTGTATCAGCCCTTCCTGAGCATCCGGCCCGCCACCGCGTCGAGCTTTGCGAACAATTCGGGATCGCGCTTGTCCGGTGCGGTGATGAACGCGGTATCGAGCACATGCTCGATACCGAGCGGGGACGGCGTGCGCTCGGGCCCGAGCTTCGGCGCCACGCGCGTGATTAGGCGGCGCGCCTTTTCCGCATTCTGCGACAGCACGGCCACGACCTGTTCCACCGTCACGTGCTCGTGATCGGGGTGCCAGCAGTCGAAATCCGTCACCATCGCGGCGATCGCGTAAGGGAGCTCCGCCTCGCGGGCCAGTCGCGCCTCGGGCATGGCCGTCATGCCGATCACGTCGCACCCCCAGGATCGATAGAGATTCGATTCGGCAAGCGTGGAGAACTGCGGCCCCTCCATCGCGAGATAGATGCCGCCCCTGGCGTGCGGAATGCCTTCCTCGGCGCACGCCTCGTCAAGCGCGTCGGCGAGCCTGGGACAAACGGGATGAGCGAGAGACACATGCGCAACAAAACCGCGGCCGAAGAAGCTCTTTTCGCGCGCATGGGTGCGATCGATGAACTGATCGGCCATTACGAACATGCCGGGCGGCAGATTCTCGCGCAGCGAGCCGCAGGCCGAAACGGAAATGATGTCGGTGGCGCCGGCGCGCTTCAACGCGTCGATATTGGCGCGGTAGTTGATCGATGTCGGCGAATGGACATGGCCGCGGCCGTGGCGCGGCAGGAACAGCATGTCCACGCCTTTCAGCCGGCCCGTGAGTAACGAATCCGAAGGCTCGCCCCAGGGGCTTTCAACTCTCTCCCAGCGCGCGTTCTCGAGGCCCGCGACGTCGTAGACGCCGCTGCCGCCGATCACGCCAAGGACCGTGTTTGCCATGACCCGCTTTCCGGAAAGTGGGCCGTTCTATCACGCGAAAACGCGCGATCAATGCGCGTCGCGCCAGACCCTGCGATAGGAAAGGAAAAGCAGACCGGAAAAGACGATCAGGAACGCCATCACGCCCAGGCCAAGCCGCTTGCGCTCTTCCATGCTGGGCTCCGCCGCCCAGGCGAGGAAGGTGACGACGTCATGCGCTTCCTGATCGACCTTGTTGGGAGTGCCGTCCGAATAGGTGACGGAGCCATCGGCGAGAGGCGGCGGCATCGAAATATTCCAGTCCTGGAAATAAGGATCGTAGTATTTGTTCGGGAGCACCTTGAACCAGACCGGCGGCTTCTCGTGAAAGCCGGTCAGGATCGAATAGACATAGGCCGCTCCGCCCACCCGCGCCTTTTCGATCAGCGAAAGATCGGGCGGGAGCGCGCCGCCATTCGCAGCTCGCGCCGCCTCCTCATTTGCAAAAGGAGGCGGGAAATCATCGGCCACGATGCCAGGACGCGTCAGGCGATTCCCGCTGCTGTCGAAGAGCTCCCCCTTGTCGTTCGGTTCGGCGGGAATCTTGTAGGACGCGGCGATCGCTTTCGCCTGCGCGTCCGTGAAGCCCGGGCCGCCAGGATCCGCCAGATTGTGGAAGGCGACGCGATTGAGGCTGTGGCAGGCCGAGCAGACTTCCTTGTAGACCTGAAAACCGCGCTGCAATGCGCCGCGATCGTAAGTCCCGAGCGCACCCTCAAACGAGAACGCGACGCTTTTCGGCGGACGCGCGTCGGTCGCCGTTTGGGCAATGGCCGCATCGCCGAGCATGAGGAGTGCGCAGAGGGAGAGACTTGCCCGGACGACCGTCGACATATCTGCGATCCTCACTCTGCGGGCGAAAGGGAAGCCGTGCCGGGTCCGAGCACGGGTCTTGCAATGCTGTCCGGCAACGCCAGCGGATGTTCGACCAGGCCGATCAGCGGCAGCGCGAGCCAGAAATATGCGTAGTAATAGATGGTGCCAAGCCGCGCCACCCAGATGAGCGGGACCAAAATTCCGCCGAGGTTCCAGGCCGCGTCGACCGATTGCGAACCGCAGTAACCGAGCAGGACGCAGTCCACGGCGAACGCCCAGAAGAACGGCTTGAGCATCGGCCGAAAGCGCGCGGAGCGCACTTTCGAAGTATCGAGCCAGGGCACGAAGAACAACGTGGCGATCGCGCCGAACAGCACCAGAACGCCGATCAGCTTTTGCGGAACCGAGCGCAGCATCGCGTAGAACGGGGTCAGATACCAATCCGGAACGATGTCCGGAGGCGTGACCAGCGGATCGGCCGGCGTGTAGTTGTCGGGATTGCCGAGCATATCGGGCGCATAGAAAACAATCAGCGCGAACAGGATCACGAAGAGCGAGAGGCAGAGGAGGTCCTTCGCCGTGTAGTAGGGATGGAAGGGAACCGTGTCCTGCGGACCTTTCACGTCGATACCAAGCGGATTGTTGTTGCCTGGGACGTGCAACGCCCAAATGTGAAGAACAACAACCGCCGCAATGACGAACGGCAACAGATAATGCAGGCTGTAGAAGCGGTTCAGCGTTGCATCACTGACTCCGAAGCCGCCCCAGAGCCAGGTCACGATGCTCGTCCCCAGATGCGGAATGATCTGGTCCAGCGAGCTGAACAGGTTGGTGATAACTGTGGCGGCCCAGAACGACATCTGGCCCCAGGGGAGTGTGTACCCGAGGAACGCTGTCGCGATCATCAGCACGAAGATGAGGACACCCAGAATCCACAGGATCTCGCGCGGTGCCTTGTAGGAGCCGTAGTAAAGGCCGCGAAAAATATGGACGTAGACCGCGATGAAGAACATCGAGGCGCCGTTCGCGTGCATGTAGCGCAACAGCCAGCCATAGTTCACGTCGCGCATGATGTTTTCGACGCTGTCAAAGGCAAGATCGGAAGTGGGGACATAGTGCATCGCGAGCACGATGCCCGTGAGAATCTGGATGCCGAGACAGAAGGTGAGAATGCCGCCGAAC
>PKWC01000146.1:6619-12518 GCA_003131925.1 Alphaproteobacteria bacterium
TTTTGCGCTCCTCACCCGACCTTGACGCGTGTGTCAGACAGGAAGGTGTATTTCGGAACATCCAGATTGCGCGGGGCGGGGCCGCGGCGCACCCGTCCGGCCACGTCATATTGCGAGCCGTGGCAGTGACAGAGCCATCCCCCGTAATTGCCTTCGAATGCGGTTGGCGTGCATCCCAAATGCGTGCAGACGCCCACCAGGATCAACCACTCCGATTTCGTCTCGCGGTTCTGGTCGGTCGCCGGCGCGTCCTCGGCGAGGTTGGCGTTGCGCGCCAGCGGATCGAGCAGCGCCGAGACCGGGACCGCGCGCGACTCAGCGATTTCCTTCGGCGTGCGGCGGCGCACAAAGAGCGGATGGCTGCGCCAGGTCACGACGATCTGTTGCCCGGGCTGAACCGGCGCGAGATCGACCTCGATCGACGACAGGGCGAGCACGGAGCCGGTCGGATTCATCTGATCGATGAAAGGCCATGCGGCCAACGCGACGCCTACGGCGCCCGCCGCCCCAGTCGCGATATAGATGAAGTCGCGCCGGGTGGGCTCGGCCGCATTCGCATCTGCCACGGGTTCACCTTCTGCTGAGGAAGTGAGGCGCTCCGGGACGAGGAAGGGAACGCGCCGCCCCCGGAATCGCCGGCGCCCCTTGAATTGATGGCGCAAAATAGAGAGTCAGGTCCAGAGGGTCTTGCGGCACGATGCCGCAGAATCTCAATGGATTGCAGCAGCCAACGTGTGCGGTCTCTTTCTCACCCTTCAGCAGGGGATCGCGTTCAGATACCCGGCGTTGGCGTAGTCCAGCAAGGCGCGGTCGCGCGTCATCACTGTCAACCCGAACTCTCGCGCCGTAGCAGCAATAATCCGGTCTGCAGGATCCCGCGGCGGCGTTCCCGGCAGGAGCGAAGATTCGAGCAACACCTTGGCTGGCAATGCGGAGAGCTGAATTCCCTGCTGCGCCACCACGCGCTCGAACCAGCGTAGAGGAGGATCAGGCGATTTGAAGCGCCCGCGCGAGGCGAGGACTCCGATTTCCCAGGCCGTGACTGGCGAAACAAAAGTGGAAATGCCCGCTTGCCATGCTTCCGTCAGAGCGCCGCTCGCTGATTGTGAAAGCCGATTGTCGACCATCCACATTGCGGCGCACGTGTCCAACAGAAGCGGTCGATTCACTCGCGCGTCTCGGGCCCATACTTTTCATCGAGAAGATCGGCCCACTCCGGCATGGCCGGTTGGGTCAGATCGTATCCAGGCTCAATCGTGAATGTACCTTTCAGGGCGCCAATTGCGGGATGACGCCCCCTCCTCGGCAGTGATTTCTCCGACGGAATCGCGGTGCGCGCGAACATTTTTGCCTCCTCTGCGACACCACTCTCGCCATGCGCGCGCTCGAATACGAGTTTGCGCTTCGCCATGTCGACCCGCGTGCTGCGAAAGCCGGCGTTGAGCCACACTTTCGTGAGCACGCTGTTCACGGCGCTGTTGCTCCACCACGGGCGGTGCCTGTACGCCGATTGCGGCAATTTTGATCCGGTGACTCTCTCGATTTCGGCGAAGGTCATCGGAACCTCCGCAGCAGCGTGGCCCCGCAGATATTCCCCCAAGGGATCGTATTTGCTCATCGCGGCACAAAAAGTTTCTTGGAACTATAAAGTAATATATGTAACTATTTGTTGCCGGTCAAGGTCATTTGCCACAAGATGCGCCTCGCGCTGTTCGAGCCTGACATCCCGCAGAATGCCGGTGCGCTGATCCGGCTCGGCGCCTGTCTCGGCGTTGCGGTCGACATCATCGAGCCGTGCGGATTTCTCTGGAGCGATGCACGACTCCGCCGCGCGGGCATGGACTATCTCGATCGCGCCGAGATCGTCCGGCACGCTTCATGGCAGGATTTTCTCGCGAGAATTTCAGCACGGCTCATTCTTTTGACCACCAGGGCGGAACGCTCCTATACCGACTTCATGTTCATGCGGAACGACACGCTGATGCTGGGCCGGGAGAGTGCGGGCGTGCCCGGCTACGTGCATGAAGCCGCGCATGCGCGACTTCGCATTCCCATGCAATCTGGTCTGCGCGCGCTCAACGTTGGCCTGGCCGGCGCCATGGTGCTGGGAGAAGCAATGCGCCAGACGAACAGCTTTCCGCAATGAGTTCTGCGGCGATCGAGCAACACAAAGCGAAGGCGAGCGCCTGGTTCGAGTATCTCCGGGACAGGATTTGCGAAACCTGCGAAATGATCGAAAGAGAATTCACCGGTCCGCCGCGCGAACTTTCCGTGGGACGCTTCGAACAGCAATCCTGGACGCGCGCCGGTGATGCCGTGGATGGCGGTGGGGGCGTTATCTCGATCATGCGTGGGCGCGTGTTCGAAAAAATCGGCGTCAACGTTTCGACAGTTCACGGGTGCTTTTCGCCCGAATTCGCGCGCGAAATCGAAGGCGCCGAGAACGACCCGCGCTTCTGGGCGTCAGGCATTTCGCTCGTCGCCCATCCCCGCAATCCGCATGTTCCGACGGTTCACCTGAACACCAGATTCCTGGTGACGACACGAGCGTGGTTCGGCGGCGGCACCGATCTCACTCCGATGCTCCCGGCCAGGGAAGACGCACGCGACTTCCACGCCGCGCTCAAACACGCCTGTGACCGGCACCACCCCGACTACCATGCACGCTACAGCAAATGGTGCGACGAATATTTCTTCCTGCCGCACCGCAGCGAACCAAGGGGGGCTGGCGGGATATTCTTCGACCAGCTGGCAAGCGGCGACTGGGAAGCCGACTTCGCCTTCACGAGAGAGGTCGGCCTCGCATTTCTGGATATCTATCCCCAAATCGTGCGAAGGCGCATGAACGAGCCGTGGACCGAGGATGAGCGGGCGCAGCAGCGGGTGCGCCGCGGACGTTACGTGGAATTCAATCTGTTGCATGATCGCGGCACACGATTCGGGCTGAAAACGGGGGGAAATGTGGAAGCCATCCTGATGTCGTTGCCGCCGGAGGCGAGCTGGCCCTGAGGGGCCCGCGCGCGCGATACGTGCCGACATTGCATATTCTGCCTCCCGCCCTGGCCGCACTTTTGCAGGTCATCCTGATCGACATCACGCTTGCAGGAGACAATGCGGTCGTCATCGGGATTGCGGCGGCACGCGTTCCTGCACCCGAGCGGCGGCGCGTGATGTTCTGGGGGCTGGTGGCGGCGGTGATTCTCCGTCTCGCCGTGGCCTACGTTGTTCTGTATTTTCTCCTCAACACGTCCTTCTTTCTCGTGTTCGCCGGCGGATTCCTTCTGCTCTGGGTGGCATGGCGGCTTTATCGGGAAATTCGCCGCAGCTCCGAAGACGCCGTTGGGGTGACAACAATCTCGGATCTGAGGTTTGGCGATGTGCAGGCCGGGCTGCCCGCGCGCTCTCCCGATGTTCGCCGCGCGATCTGGCAAATCGCATTTGCCGATCTTTCCATGTCGCTCGACAATGTCCTCGCGGTGGCGGGCGCCGCCATGAATCACGTCTGGGTGCTCGCGGTCGGGCTTCTGCTCTCGATCGCGCTGATGGGACTTGCCGCGTCGCTGATCGCAAATCTTCTGCAGAAGATGCCGTGGATCAGCTATGCGGGACTTATCATCGTTCTCTACGTCGCTCTGCGCATGATCTGGTTCGGCGGCATGGAAATTTTTTACGCGACGTAGGTTGGTACGGTGCCCGGTCACGTACAGAAGTGAGAACTTTCGTGCGCGCGCAGCGCCAAACGCCCGCCGCCGTCGAAAAATCCTGCCGCGGAAAGGCAAATAATTCCACCTGGAAACAACGACTCGCTTGGGTGCTTTGCGCTGATGGCTTGGGAAAACTCTGGGCGTACAATGGGAGTGCTTCAAAACAGTTGGCGCCCCAGAGGCTTTGTGCGTTCGATTGGAGATATCCATGATTCAAATCTGGAGAATTGGCACACGCAATCTCCTTCGCGCGCTCGCACTCGCACTGTTTGTTCCAGTCGCGGCTGCTCACGCCAGCACATTCAAGGTGCTTTATTCCTTTACCGGTGGAAGCGATGGCGGATATCCCGCACCCGGCAGCTTGGTGTTCGACGCGGGGGGCAATTTGTACGGAGCTACGGCGCTTCCGCTTGGTGAAGGTTCGATTTTCAAGCTTGCCGCCGATGGCAGCCAAACGGTGCTGTACTACTTTGCCGGAGGAGCCGAAGGAAGCGGTCCCGCAGGAGTGATCATTGATCGGAAAGGGAACCTTTGGGGCACAACCTGTTGCGGCGGTATTGGCTGCGGGGTGATCTTCGAAATCAAGCCGAATAAATCAGGATACGGGGAAAAACTGATTCATGTGTTCGAGGGATCACCGGGCGACGGCTGCAGTTCCGGAGGTGCCCTGCTTCGGGGTTCGCGTCGCAAATTCTACGGGACCACGGTTGGCGGCGGCAAGGACAATGACGGCACCGTTTTTGAGATCGCCACTGACGGAACAGAACAACTGATACATTCCTTTAACATTAATCACGGTGGCTATTTCCCGGTTGCCGGTCCGATCAAAGGCCCCGATGGTGCTTTGTACGGCGCTGATGTTCATGGGGGTTCCAAGGCAGCAGGCACGATTTTTGAGATTGCTCCGGACAACTCTGAAACAACTCTGTACACGTTTAAGGGGTCTCCACACGACGGTGCCGAGCCCCAAGGCGGTGTAATCGGTGATCAGTCAGGCAATCTGTACCGAACATTGAGGAGCGGTGGCGTTGCCGGATGCGCAGCCAATGAGGGCTGCGGCGCCCTTTTCAAACTTGCTCCAGATCGGGCTGAGGCTATTCTGCACTTTTTCACAGGCGAGAACGGGGATGGCGCCAATCCTGAAGCGGGACTGATTGCGGACAGCGCAGCTAATCTCTACGGCACAACCTACTACGGGGGCGGAAATTGCACGCTCGAACAGGCGTACGGCTGCGGAACCGTCTTCAAGCTCTCGCCTGACGGTACCGAGACGATTCTTTATTCCTTCTCGAATAACAACGGCGCGAATGGCGCCTTTCCGTCAGCAGGCCTTGTCGCCGATAACTCTGGCAATCTCTACGGCACCGCGAGCGGCGGCGGCCTGTACGGCTGCGGCACGATATTCGAAATCACGCCGTGAACGGTGGATAAAATTGCACCAAACATGTCATGTCCGCCGAAGCGGGCAGCCAGGGGCAACCGCACGTCGCTTCCGCTGGATTCCTCCCCGCGAAAGCGGGGATCGGGCAGGAATGACAAGCTGGATTCGCGATTCGATTTGATCGGATATCGCTGCAGTTCATTCCGTGTAACGTCAATCGCCTGCCTCGCGGCTGTTCAAAACGTACTCGACTGCACGATGGCTTTCAGGCGTTCGGCGAGGGAGAGCCTGTCTTCGGTGAATCCGCTGTCGATCCACCATGCCTCCACTTCGGCGAGCACGCGCCCGACATGCGGTCCTTCGGGAACGCCGGCAGCCATCACGTCGCGGCCGGTGAGCGGGAAGCGCGGGCGCGTCCAGGTGTCGGCGAGCGCGAGGAGGGCGCGCCAGGCGATCGCGTTGGAATCCTTCCCGTCTTCCGACCAGCGCAGAAACACGCGATCCCTGAAGCGCCGGACACCCAGCCAATAGAGCAAGCGGTGAACCTCGCGCACCGACAGATAGGGCACGAGTTTTTCGCTTGCGCCGGCGAGATCCTCGATGCGTTCGCGGTTCTCGTTCGAGAGTCGCAGACGCTCGTCGAGAGCCCTCGCAAGAATCGAATCGTCGGGGAGAAGCGCGGCGAGACGCAGGACAGGATCGGCTGTGAAGAAATGCGCCATGTCGATCGCAATCAGCCGCTCGAGGCGATCGAGCCGCGCGCCGCCCGGAACGATCTCTGCAAGAATTCCCGTCGCCGCCATCGCGCGCAGTG
>PKWC01000026.1 GCA_003131925.1 Alphaproteobacteria bacterium
CTCGACGGGCTCGTGCACGCGTCGCGAGACACCGTCCTCGTCGGCCGCCGCGGCGACGGCGGCGGCCACCGCCACCACGACGTCGCGGTTGAACACGCTCGGCACGATGTAGTCGGCGGCAAGCTCGTCGTCGCCGACAGTGGCGGCGATCGCGTGCCCCGCGGCAACATTCATACGTTCGGTGATCTGCGTCGCGCGCACGTCGAGCGCACCACGGAAGATGCCCGGGAACGCCAGCACGTTGTTGATCTGGTTGGGATAGTCGGAGCGGCCTGTCGCCATGATGGCGTCGGGACGGACCGCCTTGACCGCCTCCGGCGAGATTTCCGGATCCGGATTGGCCATGGCGAAGATGATCGACGCCTTCGCCATCGTCTTCACCATCTCCTGAGTCACAGCATCTTTCACGGAAAGGCCGAGGAACAGATCGCTGTCCTTGAGCGCGTCGGCAAGCGTCCGCGCGTTCGTCTCGATCGCGTGCGCCGATTTCCATTGGTTCATGCCGATCGTTCGGCCACGATAGACGACGCCCTTGGTGTCGCACAGCAACGCGTTGCCGTTCGGCAATCCCATCGCCTTCAACAATTCCAGGCAGGCGATCCCGGCGGCGCCGGCCCCGTTCACGACAACCTTGATGTCGGACAATTTGCGGTTGGTAAGATGGAGCGCGTTGATGACGCCTGCCGCGGAGATGATGGCGGTGCCGTGCTGGTCGTCATGAAACACGGGAATGTCCATCAGGGCGCGCAAACGCTCTTCGATCACGAAGCAGTCGGGCGCCTTGATATCCTCCAGGTTGATGCCGCCGAAGGTTGGGCCCAGATAGCGCACGCAGTTGACGAAGGCATCGACGTCGCTCGTGTCGACCTCGAGATCGATCGCGTCCACATCGGCGAAGCGCTTGAAGAGGACGGCCTTGCCCTCCATCACAGGTTTGGCGGCGAGCGCGCCCAGATCGCCCATCCCGAGGATTGCGGTGCCGTTCGAGATGACCGCCACGAGATTGCCTCTGGCGGTGTAGTCGAACACCGCGTCCGGCCGCTCGGCGATGGCGCGCACCGGAACGGCCACGCCGGGCGAATAGGCGAGGCTGAGATCCCGCTGGGTCGCCATCGGCTTGGTCGGCGTGATCTCGATTTTTCCGGGCTTGCCGCCCGCGTGAAAGGCGAGCACTTCTTCCTGCGTGAATGAGGGGCGGGCCATGCGCTGTCCGTGTTTGCCGATCCACAGAATATCGCTCCCCCGGCCCTCGCCTTTCAATGGCCCGTCTGCGCGGATTCGCGCATGGACATGAAGAATTCAATTTCCGCGGAGCCCGAAAGCGCCACGCCCATGATGGCGCAGTATCTCGAGATCAAGTCCGCGCATGACGGCTACCTTCTCTTCTACCGCATGGGGGATTTCTACGAGATGTTCTTCGACGACGCGGTGAAGGCCGCTGCGGCGCTCGATATCGCGCTTACCAGACGCGGACGTCACCTGGGCAGCGACATTCCCATGTGCGGCGTACCGGTGCATGCGGCGGAGCAATATCTGGAGAAGCTGATCCGCAAAGGCTTTCGCGTCGCCATTTGCGAACAGATTGAAGATCCTGCCGAAGCCAGGAAACGCGGCTCGAAATCGGTGGTCGGACGCGAAGTGATCCGGCTGGTGACCCCGGGCACGATCACCGAAGAAGCGCTGCTCGAAGCGCGCGCGTCAAACCTTCTCGCCTCGCTTGGCCGGG
The DNA here is from genome assembly GCA_003131925.1 of Alphaproteobacteria bacterium. Lineage (GTDB taxonomy): Bacteria > Pseudomonadota > Alphaproteobacteria > Micropepsales > Micropepsaceae > Rhizomicrobium. Next base: position 1,727 of record PKWC01000026.1, read on the forward strand.
CTGCCGGCGAATACGCACTCGCGACGGCCGACATGTCTGCCGGCGATTTCCAAGTCTGCACGATTGCGCCGGCCGAGCTCGCGGCAGAATTGGCGCGGCTTGCTCCGCGCGAGCTTCTCGCTCCCGAAGCGCTTCCTGGCGAAGCTGAATTTGTCGAGCTGTTTCGCTCGCTGGGGCCGGCGCTGACGCCGCTGCCGGCGCGCAATTTCGATTCCGCGCAGGGCGAACGCGTCCTGAAAGCGCATTACGGAGTCGCCGCGCTCGACGGCCTGGGCACCTTCACGCGCGCGGAGATTTCGGCGGCCGGGGCGCTTATCGGTTATCTCGATCTGACGCAGAAAGGAAAACTGCCGACACTCAAGACTCTTTCGCCATCCTCGATCGATGCCCGCATGAGCATCGACGCCGCCACGCGGCGCAATCTCGAGCTTGTGGAGACACTTTCGGGCCAGCGCGCCGGAAGCCTGCTCGACACGATCGACCGAACTCTCACATCGGCGGGCGCGCGCGAACTGGCGAGCCGGTTGTCCTCGCCCCTGACCGATGTCGCGGAAATTTCTCTGCGCCTCGATGCGGTCGCCTTGTTTGTGGCTGAGCACGAACTGCGTGCTGCTTTGCGCGACGATCTTCGCCGCACGCCGGACATTGCGCGGGCGCTGGCGCGGCTCTCCCTTCAGCGCGGCTCGCCGCGCGATCTGGGTGCGCTCCGCGACGGCATCAGGGCGGCGCGGGCATTGCGTGAACATCTGTCGATCCTCGACGATCCTCTCAAACCGTCGCCGGGCGAGACGCGCAAGGCGCGCGAAGCGCTCACCAAGGGTGCCGCAGCACTGAGCGAACTCAGCGACAGGCTCGAACATCTTCTCGTCGCCGAGCCGCCTGTCATCGGTCGCGACGGCGGGTTCATCGCGGCGGGCGCGCACGCGGCGCTCGACGAAGCGCGGGCCTTGCGCGACGAGAGCCGCCGAGTCGTTGCGGCCCTCGAGGCGCGCTATCGCGCGGAGAGCGGCGTCCAGCCTCTGCGGATTCGCCACAACGGCGTGCTCGGCTATTTCGTCGAGCTGACACCGCCCAACGCCGACAGACTGACGGCGGGCCCGATGCGCGAGATTTTCCGCCACCGCCAGACGATCGGCAGCGCGGTGCGATTCTCCACGGATGAACTCGCGACGCTGGCGAGCCGCATCGCGCAGTCTGCCGAGCAGGCACTCGCGATCGAGCGCGAATTGTTCGATTCGCTCGCGGCGGAAGCTGCTCGCGCGAGCGCTCCGCTGCTCGCCATCGCCGATGCCATTGCCACGCTGGACGTCGCGACTGCCCTCGCCGAACTAGCGGTGACGGAGCGACAGGCGCGGCCGCTTGTCGATCAAAGTCTCGCTTTCGAAATCGTGCGCGGACGGCACCCGGTGGTCGAAGCGGCGCTCGTGCAATCGCGATCCGGAAGTTTCGTGCCCAACGATTGCAATCTTTCAGACGAAGGCGGCGGACGCATCTGGCTCGTCACCGGGCCCAACATGGCGGGCAAATCGACGTTTCTCAGGCAAAATGCGCTGATCGCGATTCTCGCCCAGATGGGCGCGTTCGTGCCAGCGGAATCGGCGCATATCGGCGTGGTCGACCGCCTGTTCAGCCGCGTCGGCGCCTCCGATGATCTCGCCCGCGGGCGCTCGACCTTCATGGTGGAGATGGTCGAGACCGCGGCGATCCTCAATCGCGCCACCGACAAGAGCCTGGTCATTCTCGACGAAATCGGCAGGGGCACCGCAACCTTCGACGGGCTCGCCATTGCCTGGGCAGCGGTCGAACATTTGCATGCCGTCAACCGCTCGCGCGCCCTCTTCGCCACGCACTACCACGAGATGACCGCGCTCGCCGGACGATTGGATTCGGTTACTTGCGTGACGATGCGCGTCAGCGAGTGGAAAGACTCGATCGTGTTTCTGCACGAAGTGGCGCGTGGGGCTGCGGATCGTTCCTACGGCATTCATGTCGCCAAGCTGGCCGGGCTGCCCTCCGCCGTCATCGCCCGGGCGGAAGAGGTGTTGCGCGCCCTGGAGGAAGGCCGTGAGGGCCACAAGCCTCTGGCGCGCATCGACGATCTGCCGCTGTTCTCCGCACTTCGCTCCGAGACACGGCCGTCGCGGCAAAGTGCGGTCGAGGACAGGTTGGCCGGCGTGCTGCCGGACACCCTTGCGCCAAAAGCCGCTCTTGAATTGATCTACGAGCTGAAGCTGCTGTTGAAGTAGCATTCGCCGCGCTCGACGCTTATTCTCCGAAACGAAATGGAGAGAATGATATGCGCTATCTTCACACCATGGTTCGCGTGACGGATCTCGACCGGTCGCTTTACTTCTATTGCGAACTGCTCGGCCTGAAAGAGATACGCCGCCTCGACAATGAGAAGGGCCAATACACGCTGGTGTTTCTCGCGGCGCCCGAGGATGCGCAACGCGCGCTTGCGGAACACGCACCAATGGTCGAACTGACCCATAACTGGGAGCCGGAAGACTATGATGGTGGGCGCAACTTCGGTCACCTTGCCTATTATGTGGACGATATTTACGCGACGTGTGAGAAGCTCATGGAAGGCGGCGTGACGATCAACCGGCCGCCGCGCGACGGTCACATGGCCTTCGTACGTTCCCCGGACGGCATATCGATCGAGCTGCTGCAGAACGGCAGTCCAAAAGCGCCCGAAGCTCCGTGGAACGAAATGCCAAATGTCGGCGCCTGGTGAGCTCGTTCCCGGTCAAGAGTAAGTCCGCATGGGCGGGATGATCGTCGTCGCCATCGCTCTTGCGGTCGTGGCACTAATTCTCGCCGCCGGACTTGCGACGCTCTGGATTGGCGGCGACACCCAACGCCGCTGGTCGAACCGCCTGATGCGCTATCGCGTCCTCGCCCAATTCGTCGCCATCGTCGTAGTTCTGGCGGTGTTCTACTTCACCCGACCGCACTAACGCCGACCTTTCCTCCCCCAACGTGGGNNTGCTCCGCTTCGCTCCGCAAACCACCTCCCCCACGTTGGGGGAGGAAAAGAGAGTGCGCATCAGAAAAAACTCATCGGATCCACGTCGACTGCCATGCGCACGCCGGTGGCTAACTTTACGCGGTCGAGCCAGGCGTGCAGATAGGCTTGCACGTCCACACTGCGCTCGGCCTGCACGAGCAGGCGCTCACGTGTGCGGCCGCGCAGGAGCTGATAGAAGGCGGGCGTCGGGCCCCAGATTTTCACGCCGCGCGCCTTCGGCGCCGCGCGCGCCAGCACGCGGCCAGCGTTTCGCACGGCATCGCCATCGGCGCCTGCGAGGATGATTGCCGCGAGCCTTCCGAAAGGCGGCGCGGAGACGCGCTCGCGCGCAGCGCGTTCCTGCTCGAGAAACGCGTCGCGGTCTCCGCTCGCCAGCGCACCCATCACCGGATCGTCGGAATTGCGCGTCTGAATCAGCACGAGCCCCGGGCGTTCGGCGCGGCCGGCGCGGCCCGCGACCTGGTGCAGAAGCTGGAAGGTGCGCTCGCGGGCGCGCGGATCTCCTTCCGAACCGCCGAGATCGGCGTCGACCACGCCGACCAGCGTAAGCCGCGGAAAATGGTGCCCCTTGGCGACGATCTGCGTGCCGATCAGCACGTCGGTCTCGTGTTTGGCCATCGCGCGGATGGCCGCCTGGGTTTCGAGCGGGCCATGCATCGTGTCGCTTGATGCGATCGCCGCTCGCGCCTGGGGAAACGCGGCTGCAAATTCCTCGGCCACGCGCTCGACGCCCGGCCCGCAGGCGATGAGACATTTCTCCGCTTCGCAATGCGGGCATTTGAGCGGAATGGGCATCTCGAACCCGCAATGGTGACAGGCGAGCCGGCGCTGATAGCGGTGCTCGACCAGCCAGGCCGAACAGCTCCGGCAGACCATTTTTTGTCCGCAGGATTCGCACAAGGTCAGCGGTGCGTAGCCCCGCCGGTTGAGGAACAGCATCGCCTGCTCGCCGTTTGCAAGCGTCGCGGCAAGCGCATCGCGCAGCGGCTGCGACAGCCATGTGCCGGGTTCGACGCGCACGCTGCGCAGATCGACGAGCCGAATCTCCGGCATCACCGCCCGCCCGTGCCGGCGCGGCAGCTTCAGCCAGTGATAGCGGCCGCTCGTCGCGTTGACGAAGGTTTCGAGCGACGGCGTGGCGCTCGCCAGCACGATCGGACAATTCTCGATCCGGGCGCGCACCACCGCCATGTCGCGCGCATGATAGATGACCCCATCCTCCTGCTTGTAAGCCTGCTCGTGCTCTTCATCGACGATGATCAATCCCAGTTCGGGAAAAGGCAGGAACAGCGCAGAACGCGCGCCCACCACGACGCGCGCTTCGCCGGCGAGGACCGCACGGTAGACTCGCCGGCGCTCCTTCGGAGAAAGATCGGAATGCCACTCTGCAGGCCGGCAGCCGAACCGCGCCGCGAAACGCTCGAGAAACTGCACGGTCAGCGCGATTTCGGGCAGCAGGATCATGACCTGGCGATTCAGCCGCAACGCTTCGGCAACCGCTTCGAAATAAGTCTCCGTCTTGCCGGAGCCCGTAACGCCGTCGAGCAATGTCGCGGAAAATTCTCCTGGGACCGCGGCCGTCCCGGCCGCCCTTTTTTTCGCCTTCGGCGATGCGGGCGAGACGCCCGCGGTCCCAGTGGACAATCGTGCACAAAGTTCGTGCGCCGCTAACTGCTGTTCAGCATTCAGCAAAGCAGGGGCGAATTCCGGATCGGGCAGCGGCAACGGCAAGAATTCGGGCAGACTGACTTTCTCCAGCGCACCCGAATCGATCAATCCGCGCACAACCTGCGGCGTGACGTTCGCTTCCTCGGCGATGCCTGCGATGCTGCGGGCGAGTCCGTCTTCGGCGAGCGCCAGGACTCTGCTGCGCGCAGGTGTGAGGCGCGCCGGTGTGCCGGCGCCGCGCACGAAACCAACGCGCGGCGTTTCAGCTTCGAACGCCTGCCTCGCACGCAATGCGAGCGCGAGCACGATGCCGGGCGGCGTCAGCGTATAGCGCGCCATCCAGTCGATGAATTCACACAGAGCGGCGGGCAAACATGGGTTGCCGTCGAGCGGCGCGGCAGATTTGAGACGCGTTTCAGCGACAGCGCCGTCAGCTTCGCCCCAGACGACACCCAACACCGTGCGCGAGCCGAGCGGTGCAGCAACAATTGCGCCGCGCGGCAATGCGACGTCGACGCGATAATCATACGCACCTTCGAGCGGCAAGGGCAACAGCACAGCGGCTCGCGCGCTATGCTCTGTTTGTGTCTGGGGCTTCAATGCGGCATCGTTCATGGGCTACACTTTGCGCCGCGAATCTCTTTGGTCAATCGCAAGCGAACATGAAGCAGTATATCGACAGCACCTGCACGACGATCTGTCCCGCCGCCACTTGCGCGCGGACGTGCGAGACATGAGCGAGCGCGCACAATCGCGGCCGCCTGCCGAAGCCGCCGCGGAGGCCGTGAAGGCGTATATCCGCATGAACCGGGCGAAGCTGTCGAAAGATGGAGAATTCCTCGCCCTTCTTTTGCCCGAACGATTCGCGTCGTCCGACGTGCGCGACCTGCAGCGTTATGCCATCGACCGGCTCGCAGTGGAGAACGCGGCGTTGCGTGCGGAGCGCGACGGTTTGCGGGGCGCGCGCGAACGCGCGGTGCAGCTCGGCGAAGGCGTGCGCCGCGTCGTGCTCGATCTTGTCGACGCACGCAGCTTCGAAGAGGCGATCGCGGTCGCCAAATCCTCGGCCAAAGCCTTCGGCGCCGACCGCGCATCTCTGTGCGTCGAAAGCGAAGACGGCACGAAGACCGCGCACTGCACGGGCGTGCGCCTCATCGCGCCCGGCGTGGCGGACGCCGTTCTCGGCTGCGACGGCACGGCCGCGATTCTTTCGGGAGGCGGAGGGTTGCTGCTCGGCACGGGCGGCGCGGAATGCCGAAGCCTCGCGGCGTTTCGCCTGACAATCGGTGGGCCCGCGGCGCTCTACGTGCTCGGCGCGCACGAGGAGCGCCGCTTCGAAGGCGAGGACGTGGCAGCGGATCTTGCTTTCTTTGCCCGCGCGCTTGAGCGTGCGATTCGCGCATGGCTCGATCTGCCGAAGCTTTGAAGAGCGAATGGCTGGCGGCGCTCTCTCACGAGCGCCGCATGAGTCCGCACACGTTGCGCGCCTATGGCGACGACGCCACGCGCTTCCTCGCTTTCGCGCAGGAGCATCTGGGGCGCACTCTCGATGAAAAAACGCTCGCGCGGCTGAAGCCGACGGATTTCCGCGCCTTCATCACGCGCCGCCGCGATCAAGGCCTGGGCGCGCGCGGCGTGCGCCGCGCCATGTCGGCGCTGCGAAGCTTCTTCCGCCATCTCTCGCGCGAGCAGATCGTGGACAATCCCGCGCCGCATGCCGTGCGCACGCCGAAGTTGGCGCGCACGCTGCCGCGGCCGCTCAGTGAAACGGACGCGGCGCGCACGCTTGAGGAAGCGGGCAGCGGAGACGTGGCCTGGATCGCGGCGCGCGATGCGGCGCTGCTCACGCTCCTCTATGGCGCGGGCCTGCGGATTTCCGAAGCTTTGGCGTTGCGCCGCGGCGATGCGCCCTTTGGCGATTGGCTGACGGTTCTCGGCAAACGCAACAAGGAACGCGCGATGCCCGTTCTGCCGGTGATGCAGGAAGCAATCGCGCGCTACATTGAACAGGTGCCTTTTGCGGTTGCGCCCGACGGCCCGCTGTTCCTCTCGCGTCGCGGCAAGCCGATGAGCGCGCGCGACGCGCAAGGGTTGATGCAGCGCCTGCGCGGCGCACTTGGTCTGCCAGAACGCGCCACGCCGCATGCGTTCCGTCATTCCTTCGCGTCGCATCTGCTTGCCAATGGCGGCGATCTGCGCGCGGTGCAGGAGTTGCTCGGCCACGCCTCGCTCTCGACGACGCAGACCTACACCGAGATCGACACCAAACAGCTCCTCGCCGTCTACAACGCCGCCCACCCCCGCGCGCGGTGAGGTGGAAACGACCGATAAGATCGAGTTTCGCTCAGACAAAAAAACGTGTCATCCCCGCGAAAGCGGGGACCCAGTGTCCGCAGCGCCGCAGGATGACTTTGGCGCCGCGCAAACTCTTCACCGCTTTACGAACTGGGTTCCCTGAGTTCTCAAACGAAGTGCAACACCAGCTTAGGGTGTTGCCATGGGAAAGAGCTACGACCAGCTCTCGCTGGATGAGCGGATCAAACTGGCCCAGCTTCACGGCGAGGGCTTCTCGATCCGGGAAATTGCTTCAGATCTGGATCGCTCGCCATCGACGGTTGCTCGTGAGCTGAAGCGCAACACTGGCCAGCAGGTCGGTTACCGGCCTGCTCATGCGCAGGAGCGCACCAGAGCGCGACGCTGGAAGGGCTCACGCCTGGAGCGCGATCCCGGCTTGGCCAAAGAAGTTCTGGATTGCCTGAAGAAGGGTTGGTCTCCCGAGCAGACTTGCGCCTGGCTGGCGCGCATTCATGGCCAGCAGGTCATCAGCCCCGAAAGCATCTATCGCTTCATCTATGCCCAGATTGGCCGCACCAAAAACTACGAGTGGCGCCACTATCTTCCCCGCGCCAAAAGCAAACGCGGCTGGCGCGGTCGCAGGGGCGGCAGTTCCGCCCTTCATATCCAAAGCCGTATTTCAATCGCTGAACGGCCATCTGAAGTTGAAGATCGCTCCGTTCCCGGCCATTGGGAAGCCGATCTCATGCTCTTCGCCCGATACGGCCAAGCCATCCTGGCCCTGCATGAACGATCTTGCCGCGCAACAATCGCCTTACGTATCCCAAGCAAAACTTCCGCAGGCGTCGTCCGCAAGATCGCCAGGGTGCTGACCTCGCTGCCACCCCGTTTTCGCCAGACCATTACCTTCGACAACGGTACCGAATTCGCCTGCCACCACGAACTTCACCGCTTCGATATCCAGACCTTCTTCTGCGATCCCTATGCGCCATGGCAAAAGGGTGGAATCGAAAATGCCATCGGCCGCTTGCGCCGATTCATCCCCCGCAAAACCGATCTGGCAACCCTCACACCGCGACAGCTCTCAAGCCTGGTCGCCGCCTACAACAACACGCCCCGCAAGTGTCTTGACTGGCAAACCCCAGCAGCGCTCTTTCTAAGCCAACTGTTGCACTTCGAATGTGAATCCACCTTCCCGCTTTCGTGGACGTGGCGAAGGCTTTGG
>PKWC01000204.1 GCA_003131925.1 Alphaproteobacteria bacterium
ACCCAATTCCCTCACAGGCTCTCCTGCGGGAATGACAAGCTTAAGTGATTCATCCTCATCGAATTGCGCTTTCTCCACTGTACCTTGACATGGGACTTTGCCCGGGTAGTTTGGCCGCCGCTTTCAACAACAGGCGCCCTCGATGGCGAAGCCGACGACCTCGAAAATCCGTCTGAACAGCTCCGGAGATACCGGGTTCTTCTACGTGACCAAGAAGAACACCCGCACGATGACGGAGAAGTTCTCGATGAAGAAATACGATCCCGTGCTGCGCAAGCATGTGGAATTCAAGGAAGGCAAGATCAAATAGGCGGGCTTCCCGACGAAGGAGCGCGCGCCCGGCCCCTGGCCCGGCGCGCTTTTTGTTGGCGCGGCGGCGCGGCCAGCCAGATTTCCGTTCAGTTTCGCGGCTGCGAGTCCTAAACTCTCGCCCGAGCAGCATTCGACAGGAGAACCACAATGGCGGCAGCACTCAATTGGCATGAGCAGGCGAAGGCACTCGACTTCCGTTCGCAGGCATTCATCGGCGGCAAATATGTGCCGGCGGCGAGCGGAGAGACGTTCGAGAACATTTCGCCAATCGACGGCAAGCTGCTCGCCCGTGTCGCGGCTTGCGACAAGGAAGATGTCGACCGGGCCGTTAAAGCCGCACGGACGGCCTTCAACAAAGGCGCGTGGGCCGATGCGCCGCCGAAGCAGCGCAAGCGCACGCTGCAGAAATTCGCCGATCTGATCATCAAGCATGCCGACGAGCTCGCGCTGCTCGAGACGCTCGACATGGGAAAGCCGATCGGCTTCGCACGCAGCATCGACATCAACGCCGTGGCCGAGACCGTGCGCTGGTACGCGGAAGCCATCGACAAGATCTATGACGAGATCGCGCCGACGCCGAAAAACGCGCTGGGAATGATCACGCGCGAACCCCTCGGCGTGGTTGCAGCGGTGGTGCCGTGGAATTTCCCACTGCTGATGGCGGCCTGGAAATTCGGACCGGCTCTTGCTGCCGGCAATTCTCTGATTCTGAAGCCTGCCGAACAATCGCCGCTCTCGGCGCTGCGCGTCGCGGAGCTGGCAGCCGAAGCCGGGATTCCCGAAGGTGTATTCAACGTCGTGCCGGGATACGGCGAGACCGCCGGGCAGGCGATCGGGCGCCACATGGATGTAGACGCAGTCGCGTTCACTGGCTCGACGGAAGTCGGAAAGTTCTTCCTCAAATATTCCGGCGAATCCAACATGAAAGCCGTCAGCCTCGAATGCGGCGGCAAGACGCCCAACATCGTCTTTGCGGACACGCCCAATCTTGATGCCGCGGCGCAGGGTGCAGCATCCGGAATCTTCTTCAACTCCGGGCAGGTCTGCGTCGCCGCCTCGCGGCTTCTCGTCGAAGAGTCGATTCACGATGCCTTCGTCGAGAAGGTGAAGGCGATGGCGAACATCTTCCAGCCCGGTGATCCGCTTGATACCAAGACAATGATGGGATCGATGGTCGACAAGACGCAGATGGACCGCGTCCTCTCCTATGTGGAGAAGGGCAAGAAAGACGGCGCGTCGCTCGCGGTGGGCGGCCGCCAGGTTCGCGAAAGCTCGGGCGGATATTACATCGAGCCAACCATCTTCGATGGCGTCGCCAACGACATGACGATCGCCCGCGAGGAGATTTTTGGCCCCGTGCTCGCCACGCTTTCCTTCAAGGACACGGACGAGGCGGTGAAGATCGCCAATGATTCGATCTACGGTTTGCAGGCTTGTCTGTGGACCAATGATCTGTCGAAGGCGCTCAAGGTATCCCGTGCGCTGCGCGCCGGCACCGTCAATGTGAACAATGTAGATGGCGGGGGGATCGAAGTGCCGTTCGGCGGCTACAAGCAATCGGGCTTCGGCCGCGACAAGTCGCTGCACGCGATCGACAAATACACGCAGCTGAAGACGACGTACATCACGTTTGGCTGACGCGGTTATTGAGTGCTTTGAATTAAGATAATTGTCATGGCCCGGTTTAGCCTGTCCTCCGGCCGCGCTTCGCGCGGACCGGGGGGCGACAGCGGAGACCGGGCCACCCAGTCTTGGTTGCCGACCGTGTGTAGCTTCCAACTGGTTGGCCCGCTTGCGCGGGCCATGACACTAAGAGCTGTGGCGATTGAGTCTGGAACAGCTGCAATCGTCTCAACTGCCCGTTTGCTTTATCATTTCCGCCCAACGGTCGAGAATTGGTAGGACCTTGTCGGCGCTGGCTGGCGGAAGCGTTGTCACTACACGCGGAACGCCCAGTTCGGCGAAGCGCTTGATTGAATCAGCTTCGAGCCTGGCATTCCAGGCGGTGATCGGAACGTCGGCCGCGTCCCGCCCCACTTCCTTCAGCATCGTGTGGTATTGCGGCAGGATTTTTTCGAGCCCGTTCGCGCTGACGATCGGCAACCAGCCATCGCCATAGCGGATCGCGCGACGCGCACCTTGCGGAAATCCTCCGCCAACAATGATGGGCGGCCAGGGTTTCTGCGCCGGCTTGGGCCAAGCGAAAACCGGATCGAATTTCACGATCTCTCCGTGATATTCCGCCTCCGGCTTCGTCCAGATTTCCTTCATGGCTTCGACGCTCTCCCGCACGCGCAGAAAGCGCGTCTCGAACACCGTGCCGTGGTTCTCCATCTCGTCCTGGTTCCATCCGCCGCCGATGCCGAACAGAAAGCGCCCCCCGGAGACCTGGTCGATAGACGCAACGAGCTTCGCCGTCTGAATGACATCGCGCTGCTGGACGAGACAGATGCCCGTGGCGACCTTGAGCGTTTTCGTCACGGCAGCCGCGGCCGTCAGCGTCACGAAGGGGTCTATGACGTCGTAATATTCCTTCGGCAACTCACCTCCGCCCGGGTAGGGAGTTTTTCGCGACACCGGAATGTGGGAATGCTCCGGCGCCCAGAGAGATTCAAATCCGCGCTCTTCGAGAGCATGGGCGAGTTCAATGGGTCCGATCGAGTGTTCCGTAAAGAAAATCGCCGCGCCAAACAGCATCGTTGCACCAGAGGTTGATTGCGGGGGTCATTTTGCGCCGCGCCCAATGGGTTCGGCAATCCCGCTGTTGCAGACATGCGACTGAGCAATGCGGCAATTCTGCGGCGCGGAACCGCGATAGCAAGGAGGCGTTTGTTCAATGACCGATGACGGTCGATGCTGCGGGCTTATCAGGAGATAACTCATGAGACTGCCAATCCTGGCCCTGGCCACCGCAGCGCTTCTGTGCGGCGCGTCTGTTGTATCGGCGCAGGAAAGCCCCAACGGCGGTGCACCTTCCAGTGACCAAAATCGCAATCAGAAGGAGCGATCAAACGACCAGGTGAAGCAACCCGGCGCGGGTCAGGAGGCCGAACCGCGCAACACGGGTTCTGAGGGAGTGCGACCCGGCAATGCGGCCTCGCACGACACGGAGCACACCCAGCTCCAGGGCGGACAGATGTTGCGTGGAGGAGAGATGCGCGGCGGTGTTCGCAGCCTGACCGTCGAACAGAAGACGAATTTGCGCGAAACAGTTCTACGCACCGGACCGCGGGTGACGAACATCAATTTCCGCATCGGCGTAGGAGCGGTCGTTCCGCGCACCGTCCGGCTGGTTGCGGTGCCCCAACCGATCATCGCCATCTATCCGGAATGGAGCGGCGACCTGTTCTTCGACTATGGCGACGAAATCGTCGTGGTCGCACCGGACACGATGCAGATCGTCGGCGTTCTTCCGCTCTGACGAACTCGATGGAAGGGCGGTGGTTGCCGCCCTTCCTGTCGTCTCCGCCCGGCTTGGTATGAACTAGCCTTCGTATTTGAAGGAGAGCGAAACGCGGGCGCGATAAGCGACGACCTTGCCGTTCTCGACCTTCATGTCCAGCTTTTTGACTTCGGCGACGCGCAGATCTCGCAACGATCGCGATGCGGTTTCGACGGCCGATTTCGCCGCATCTTCCCACGAAGTCGGGCTGGTTCCGATGATCTCGGTGACACGATAGACGGCGGCGGCGGATTTGGACTTGGCCATGTTTCCTCTCCTGCCGGCTCCCTGAAGCGACAACCGCTGTTCTCCGGCAGTTGGGAGGATACCCCTGCTTTCCGCCAAACCCAACCCGTGCGGCTCTATTCCACCGCGGAACGCGGTTTTCGGCTTCCCTTATCCCGGCCGCATCCTAAGATCGCACCACGTGCCCCAGGCCCGGGGGCGGCGACGGGTGAAACATGAACGGCGCAGAAAGCCTGGTCCGCACGCTGGTCGCTTCGGACGTCGAAGTTTGCTTCGCCAATCCCGGCACGTCCGAAATGCATTTCGTGGCGGCGCTCGACCGTGTGGAAGGAATGCGCGCGGTGCTGACGCTTTTCGAAGGCGTTGCCACAGGGGCAGCCGACGGCTACGGGCGCATGGCCGAAAAACCGGCCGCAACGTTGCTGCATCTCGGGCCTGGCCTCGCGAACGGCCTCGCCAATCTGCACAACGCCCGCCGCGCTGCCACGCCGATCGTCAACATCGTCGGCGATCACGCCACCTATCACGCCCAATATGATCCGCCGCTCGCTTCCGACATCGCCGGATTTGCGCGTCCCGTTTCGGCCTGGGTCCATTTCAGCATGAGCGCGGCGACAGTCGCCGAGGACGGCGCGCGGGCTGTGCAGGCGGCGCGGCAGGCTCCGGGACAGATCGCCACGCTCATTCTCCCGGCAGACACAGCGTGGCTGGAAGCGGAGCGTCCAGCTTCGCCCCTACCCGTTCAGGGACCGAGCCGCGTTTCCCAACACGCGATCGACGACGTCGCGCAAGCGCTTTGCGAAGGGCGGAGGAGCGCCATGCTGCTGCGCGGCAGCGCTCTTGGACGTCGCGGACTTGAAGCGACCGGCCGCATCGCCGCGAAATCCGGCGCGCGAATATTGTGCGACACGTTCTCGCCCCGGATCACGCGCGGGGCGGGACTCGTGGCGGCCGAGCGCTTCCCCTATTTCGCGGAGCAGATCGTCGAATTCCTGCGCGATTTCGAATTGCTCATCCTTGCCGGCTCGAAACCGCCGGTTTCGTTCTTTGCCTATCCCGGCAAGGCGAGCTGGTGCGTCCCGGAAGGATGCCGAATCCTGTATCTCGCGCACCCGCATGAGGATGCTGTCACAGCGCTCGAAGCTGTCGCCGAGGCGATCGCGGCGCCACGAGATCCTGCCGCCCGCGCTCCCCTGGAAAGACCGGAACTTCCAGAAGGCAAGCTGAACGCCTACACGGCGGGACAGGTGATCGGTCATTTCCTTCCCGAAGGCGCGATCATTTCCGACGAAGCCGCGACGTCGGGACTGGGCACCGCTTCATACACGGCGGGTGCTCCGCCACACGATCTTCTCTCGCTGACCGGCGGCTCGATCGGGCTCGGGGTTCCGATGGCCACCGGCGCCGCCCTCGCCTGCCCCGACCGGAAGGTGATCTGCCTGCAGGGCGATGGCGGTGCGATGTACACGCTTCAGGCGTTGTGGACGCAGGCGCGCGAGAAGCTCGATGTGACCACGGTGATCTTCGCCAACCGCTCCTACTACATTCTCAATATCGAGCTGATGCGCGTCGGCGCGGAGAATCCGGGCCCCAAGGCGCTTTCGATGCTCGACCTCCATAACCCCGAGCTCGACTGGGTAAGCCTCGCGCGCGGAATGGGCGTGGAAGCATCGCGAGCGGAAACCAACGCCGATTTCGCATCCGCATTCGCCGATGCGATGAAGTCGCGCGGACCTCGCCTGATTGAAGTCGTGCTTTAAAGTGTATTTCGTTTACCTTCAACCAAACTTGTCATTCCCGCCGAAGCGGGNNCCCGCTTCGGCGGGAATGACAAATTGGGAATGTGATTCTTATGATCGGACAGCGCTGCGGAACTGAACAACTACCAAATGGCCCCCGCGAATGAGCGATCTGCTTGAAGATCTAACATCATTTCTCGGCGAGTCTCACGTGCTCCAGGGCGAACGTGCAGCGGAAGCGGCACGCAGCACCTGGAGCCGGCTCGGCGCGCCGCTCGCGGTTTTGAAACCTTCTTCAACCGACCAGGTTTCGCGCGTTCTGAGCATCTGTCACGCAGCCGGGCAGCCTGTTGTGCCATGGGGCGGCAAGACCGGTCTTGTCGAGGGCGCAAATGCCGACGGCGCATTGGCCCTCTCCCTCGAGCGCATGAACAGAATCGAATCAATCGATCAGGCCGGCGGCACGATGACGGTCGAAGCCGGTTGCATCCTGCAGAACGTCGCCGAAGCGGCAGATGCGCACGGACTGTTCTTTCCCCTCGATCTTGGCGCACGGGGCTCCGCCACGATCGGGGGAAACATCTCCACCAATGCCGGCGGAAACCGCGTCATCCGCTACGGCATGACGCGCGACATGGTGCTGGGCCTCGAGGCGGTTCTCGCCGACGGCACCGTTCTCACTTCGCTCAATCGCCTCATCAAGAACAACGCTGGCTACGATCTGAAACAGCTCTTCATCGGTACGGAAGGCACCCTCGGGATCGTCACACGCGCCGTTCTGCGTCTGCGGGCAAAGCCCGGAAGCAATGCAGTGGCGCTCGCGGCCGTGGACGAATTTGCATCTCTTCCGCGCGTTTTGCGCCAGATGGAACGCGAACTCTCCGGTCATCTCTCGGCCTTCGAAGTGATGTGGGAGGATTTCTACCGCCTGGTGACCACAGAACCTGCGAAGGGGCGCGCGCCCATTGCCTATGGCCATCCCTACTACGTGCTCATCGAACAACTGGGCGGCGACGAGGCGTCCGACGCGGCGCGTTTCGAGAGCGCGCTCGGCGAGGCTCTGGAACAGGGCGCGATTGTCGACGCGGTCATCGCCAAGTCGCAGGCGGAACGCAACGCGATCTGGTCGCTGCGCGACGATGTGGGGCAATGCGCCCGCAACTGGCCCATTTTTACCTTCGACGTCAGCCTGCCCATCAGCGAAATGGAAGCTTATGTGATCCAGGTCCGATCGGAACTACATTCGCGGTGGCCCGACAAGGCGACTGCCATGATTTTCGGCCACCTGGGCGACGGCAATCTGCATCTCATAACGGGCGTAGGCGACGGCAGCCCCGCAGCGCGCCATGCCGTCGAGGAGATCATCTACGGCGCTCTCGAAGGACGCTCCGGTTCGGTCTCTGCAGAGCATGGCATCGGACTCGAGAAGCGCGGCTACCTGGCCCTTTCGCGCTCGGACACTGAAATCGCGCTGATGCGCCAGATCAAGCAAGCGCTCGATCCCCGCGGCATACTAAATCCAGGAAAGATCTTCGAACTGTAGCGGCTTGGGGGCTCGCCATGACGAACCGCCAAGGCGCGAAGACGCCAAGACAAAATCCACAGCGCTTTCTTTTCCTCCTCCAACGTGGGGGAGGTGCCGAGCACAGCGAGGCGGAGGGGGACGTCGCGTGCAGTCNNTCCGGCCCTTCGGGCCACCTCCTCCACGTTGGAGGAGGAATCGACGGAGCCTCGGAGTCTTGGCTGTTCAATCCGTTACGAGAGGGCCACCAATTAATGCGCCGGGATTTGAACCGGCTTGCGGACGAGGTCTTCGATCTTCTCGTCATCGGCGGAGGAATCACGGGCGCCGCAATCGCGCGGGATGCGAGCCTGCGCGGACTCTCGGTCGCGCTGATCGAGCGCAACGATTTTGCGCATGCAACCAGCGCGCATAATTCCAAACTGATTCACGGCGGTCTGCGCTATCTGCACAATCTCGAGCTCGGTCTGGTGCGTGAGTCGCTGCGGGAGCGCCGTATCTGGCAACGCATCGCGCCGCACCTCGTGCAACCTTTGCCGTTCATGCTACCCGTTCTCGAACCTGGGTTTGGCGCGCGCGCGAAACTGAACGCCGGTCTCTCGTTGTACGATCTCCTGTCCTTCGACCGCGACTGGCTCGACGATCCCAATCAGCGGCTGCCCGGCCATACCTGGCTGAGCGCGCGGGCCGCCCTTGCCTGCGAGCCCTGTCTCGATTCACTACCCGTCGCAGGCGCGTTCCGATATTTCGACACACAGATGTATTCGCCGGAGCGGCTCGCGCTCGAATGCGTGCTCGACGCCGCCGACAACGGCGCTGTGCCCGCCAACCATGTCGAAGCCATCACGCTTCTCCTGCGCAACAACAGGATCGAGGGGGCAAAAGTTGCCGATAGCCAGGCGGGAGCGACATTCGACATTCGCGCGAACCTGACGATCGTCGCAGCCGGACCTTGGGTTGATCTGTTTCTTGCACAGGCGTTGGGCCGCACCGCGCACCAGCTGCGGCGCTCCAAGGGCATTCATCTCATTGTTCCGCCCGTCACGCGTGATCATGCGCTCACCATCGCCACCGAGAACTCGCACTTTTTTGTCCTCCCGTGGCGGACCGGCGCGATCCTCGGAACGACGGACACCGTCTTCGAGGGTGATCCCGACACCGTCTGCGCGACCGAAACGGACATCGAGGAATTTCTGCGATTCATCAACGCGCACCTCCCGGCTCTCCGGCTCGACCGCGACCAGGTTCGCCACGCCTATGCGGGGTTGCGGCCATTGGTCGATGACGGCACGGCCGACACTTACGCGGCCAGCCGGCGAGCCGAACTGATCGATCACAAAATCGAGAATGGGCCCGATGGCCTTCTCTCGGTGATCGGCGGCAAATGGACGACCTCGCGTGCACTGGCGCAGAAGACGGTCGACGCCGCATTGGAAAAGCTCGGCAGGAAGCCTGCCGCATGCACGACAGCGGGGCGGCGCCTGCCGGGGGGCGCCATTGATCGCGTCTCGACTTTCATGAATGAAGCGCGTGCGAAGGGCACCGCTCTTCCAAGCGCGGATCACCTGGCGCGGCTGTACGGATCCCGGCTGCCGAAACTTCTGGCCGTCCTCGATGGAAATCCGGAAACGTGCTGGCCGCTTTCGCCAAGCGGCGACATTGGCGTGCAAATTCTCTTTGCGATCCGTGAAGAAATGGCTCTGACGCTGGAAGATGTGGTCATGCGGCGCACCGGCATCGGGCAGGAGGGAGACCCCGGCTCGAGCGCTCTCGAAAGAGCCGCGACACTCATGGCTGCCGAGTGCGGCTGGAGTGAAACGCACAGACGTGCTGAAATCGAATCCGTCGCCACAATTTTCCGGAATTCGCGCAAATGACGGGATTCATCGTCGTCAATCCACGTTCCGCCGGTGGACGCACAGCGCGCGAATGGCCGCAGATCGAACGCGCGCTCCGCGCCGCTTATCCGCATATGAGACTCGCGATGACGCAGGCACGCGGAGATGCGACCTCACTCGTGCGTCACGCGCTGAGCGAAGGTCATCACGAAATCGTCGCTGTTGGCGGCGATGGCACGATCAACGAAGCCGTCAATGGGCTCTTCAATGCCGACGGTCCGATCGTTCCCGACGCCGTGTTCGGCTTCATCACCAGTGGCACGGGAGGGGATTTTCGAAAGACCTTCGGTCTCGGTCCGGGTTACGCGGCGGCCATCGCGCGGCTGCGGGAGGCACCGGTGCACCGCATCGACGTGGGACGCCTCTCGTGCCTCACGCTCAAGGGCGAAAGCACCGTGCGCTATTTCGCCAATATCGGCTCGTTCGGTCTTTCGGGCGCCGTCGTCAACGCCGTCAACCGGGCACGCATCGCGAAACTGTTCGGCGGGCGGTTTGCGTTTGCGTTTCACAGTGCCGCTGCGATGCTCGCCTATCGCGACCGGGCGGTGCGCCTGCGGATCGATGGTGACTTCGACGAAATCACCCGGATATCGACCGTTGCCATCGCCAACGGACAGTTCTTCGGCGGTGGAATGCGTGTCGCGCCACAGGCCGTTCCCGATGATGGGCTTTTCGACGTGGTCGTCATCGGCGGCGGCTCGAAAAGCCGCGCGCTGGCGGACATGCGCCAGATCTACGCGGGCGATCACCTGAAAAATCCCGCCGTGCGCGTGCTGCGGGGACGTCGGGTCATGGCCGCGCCCGTCGCCGAGACCCGCGGCCGGCCGGTCCTGATCGAACTCGATGGCGAGTGCGCGGGACGGCTCCCGGCCACCTTCGAGCTCCTCCCCCGAGCCCTTAATCTGCGCTGCTAGCGTTCCGCTTCCAGCGCTTCATGCCAAATAGACTGTCATGGCCCGCGTGTGAAGCATGTCCTCCGGCCGCGCTTCGCNNTACAGGTTTCAACTGGGTGGCCCCGTTAAACGGGGCCATGACAGTTTTATTGAATCGAAGCATTGGAATCTGATCACTGGGCCGTGTGGAATTGGCGTAAGAGTCCCTACACGGACGATCTTTATTGTTGGACGAATGGCCATCGAACGCAGCAGGATCCGCTGGAACGGCTGGGGCTGGGCGGCCCACCGCGACGCTTTGAGCTCGCGCGAGGAAGTCTGGAGTTGGCTCGCGCGGCAATTGGGCATGCCCAGCCTGCTCGCGACGCCCTGCCAAAGGCTGGAGGACGTAGCACTTCCGCCGTCACGTCTGGCGGCTCACGATCGCGCGCAATTCGTCGCTCTGCTCGGCGCCGAACGTGCGCGCGAAGACCGCGATGCGCGCGCCTGTCACGCCCGCGGGAAGAGCTATCACGATCTGCTGTATTTGCGGGCGGGTCTGCTGTCGGCCGCACCCGATATCGTGCTCTATCCCCGCGCCGCGGACGAAACACTCTCTATCCTGCGCATTGCGCACCAGAGCGGCATCGCGGTCGTGCCTTATGGAGGCGGAACAAGTGTCGTCGGCGGAGTCAGCGCATCGGCGCCCGCCTTCAATGCCACGGCGACGCTTGATCTTTCAGGCATGGACCGTGTCCTTGACATCGATCCGCAGTCAGGCACGGCGCGCGCGGAAGCGGGCATTGCCGGCCCCGCACTCGAAATGGCCCTGGCCGAGAAAGGCGTCACGCTCGGACATACGCCCCAATCTTTCGAGTTCTCCACGCTGGGCGGATGGATCGCCCATCGCGGTGCAGGGCAGCAATCCAACCGCTACGGCAAAGCGGAGGACTGGCTTATCGCTGCGACGCTTGCGACGCCGCGCGGCATGCTCGTAACGGATTCATCACCGGCGTCGGCTTCAGGGCCCCGTCTCGTCGACCTTATTGCCGGTTCAGAAGGAATCTTCGGCGTCATCACCGATGCAACTTTCCGCGTTCGCGCGATGCCCGAGCAGGTCGAAGATCGCGCGTGGCTATTCCGCGATTTTGAAAGCGGCATCACCGCGATCCGCCGCACTGTGCAAAATGAAATTCCCGTCTCCATGCTGCGATTGTCAGATGCCGACGAAACAGCTTTCTATCGGGCACTCTCCGATATCGGCGCCGGGCGCTCTCCGTACCGGTTTCTCTCGAGAAAATATCTCGACCTGCGCGGCATGGACGACCGCGCGGCTGCGCTCATCGCGAGTTTCGAAGGCAGCGCGGACGGTGTCGCGTCGACGCGCAGCCGCTTTGCCGCGATCGCCTCGCAACTGGGCGGGATCGCGCTTGGCCGTGGTCCGGGCCGAAGCTGGAGGGAGGGGCGCTTCCGCGCGCCCTATCTGCGCGATCCGATGCTGGACCGCGGACTTGGCGTCGACACGTTCGAAACGGCAGCAACCTGGGCGAAGCTTACGGGCCTTCACGCCGCGGTACGCGAGGCGCTCGGGAAGGTTGTGGCCGGAACCGCCCCTTATCCATCAGCGCGCGGCATCGTGATGTGTCATCTGAGCCATTCCTATCGGGACGGCGCCAGCCTTTACTTCACTTGCATCTTTCCACGCGCGCTGGGCGACGAGTTCGCGCAGTGGCGCGCGATCAAGAGTGCCGCGACCAACGCCATCATGGAAAACGGAGGCACACTCAGCCACCACCATGGGGTTGGCGAAGATCACCTTCCCTGGATGGTGCGCGAAAAAGGAGAACTCGGCCTGGACGTCTTGCGCGCCATCAAGCGCGCGCTCGATCCCGCGGGCATTCTCAATCCGGGGAAACTTATCCCGTCTTGACAGCCGTTTTCACAGCGAGCGCGGCGTCGCGCAGCGCTCTGCCCGCCTGCGGCAGCACGCCGTAGAGATAGATGAAATCGTGCACGAGGCCGGGATAGTCTTCGATGGTTACGGGCACGCCGGCGGCCCGCAGTTTTTCGGCGTACTGAACGCCCTCGTCGTGCAGGGGATCACAGCTGGCGGTCAGCAGCCAGGCCGGCGGCATGCCTTTCACGCTGGAGGCATAAAGCGGAGACAGGCGGGGATCGCGCAGATCGGTTCCCCGCGGCACGTAATTCTCCAAAAACCACGCGATGGTGCGCCGATCGAGGAAATACCCGTCCGCATAAGCGCGCCGTGATCGTGTGTCGGCGCCATAATCGGTGACGGGAAACAGCAGGAGCTGAAAGACGGGTTTTGGCCCGGCACCCGCAATAGCCATTTGCGCAACAATGGTTGCGAGCGCGCCGCCGGCCGAATCTCCTCCCACGGCGATGCGGTTCGCGTCGACGCCGAGCCCGGCTGCATTCGACGCAATCCAGTTGAACGCGGCACGGGCATCTTCGACGGCTGCCGGAAATTTGTGTTCGGGTCCCAGACGATAATCCACCGAGATCACGCGCGCGCCGCTGTCATTGGCGAGCACGCGGCAGAGCCCGTCATGAGTTTCGAGATCGCCGATCACGAAGCCGCCGCCGTGATAGAAGATCAGCGTGGGAAGCGCTCCCCCAGCAGCACCCTGCGGCATGTACGACCGCAACGGGATTGCGCCTCCTGGTCCCGGGGCCGCAAGATCCTGTACCGCGCCGACGGCAATATCCTTCGGGCCGACGAGCTGCATCATCATCTGCAACAAACCGCGCGCTTCGGGCGCATTGAGCTCCCACATCTTCGGCCCCGGCTGGGCGTCGAGTTGATCGAGAAACACTTTCAACACCGGATCGAGCGACATGCGATGCACCCTCTTGAAGCTCGCAGTGTGCACGCAGGTTTGAGTGGCGCAAGCGCCGCGTCCTGGTGATGCGATTCCAAGGCTTCGCGCCCAAAAAACCGTCGTGGCCGTCCTCCTCCGCGCGAAGCGCGCAAGGCTGTCCGGGGAAGATTGCCAGTTGGTGTGCAAATGCCTGAACCCGATTGGGATTTGTGCGCTCGTCGGCGTGCCCGACTCAGGACGGCGTTTCTGGCAGATAAAGGTTCACGCGGAGGCGCGGAGCCGCGGGGGAAAAAGATTCACAATGAGACAGNNCGGTGAGAAAGAAATCGCGCGCCTTTGGCGCGCAACAATTCTTACTGCCTCACTGTCTCATTGTGCAATTTTCTATTTCTGCGTCCTCCGCGTCTCTGCGTGCCAATTCTTCTCTTGGTATTTTGACAGGCCACCGCTTCCATCTGGGTGGCCCGCCCCCCGATCCGCGCGAAGCACGGCCGGAGGACGTGCTTCGCACGCGGGCCATGACAATTTTTTTGGGATGCGAGGCGTTGGAACCAGATTACTGGCGGAATTACGTGCGGCCTTTGCCGCGCCGCGTCAGTGAAATGCGAGGGGGCGGTCGGGATCGATGCGGTGGCTTACGATATCGTCCAGGAAGACCGAGAGCGCGTACCAGAATTCCGAACGCACATGAGCGCCTTCAAAGGCGTATTCGGTAGAGCAATTGCGCGCGAACTGAACCGCGCCGGAACCATGCCGGTCCACCAGCTCGACCGCCAATTCGCGAAACTCGTTTGCCCCCATCGAACCGCGCCTCCATCGACGCGCGGACGATGTTGCCGGAATTGGGTAACGGACAGGTTAAGGGTTGGGCGCAAATCCTGCGCGCATCTGCGAAAGTTCGATCCCGGCTCAACGATCGATCAAAGCCATCATTTGCGGCGTATAGCGCGGGCCCGAGACCTGTCCGGGACTGAGCGCCACCTCCAGCCGCCTCATTTCATCGCCGCTCAGTTTGATCTCCGCCGCGCCCACATTCTCCTCGAGAAAGCTGCGGCGCTTCGTTCCCGGGATCGGAACGACATCGGCGCCTTTGTGAAGCAGCCAGGCGAGCGCGATCTGGCCGGGCTTGACGTGTTTCTCCGTCGCGAGCGCGCGCACCGCATCGGCCGCATGCATGTTCGCCTCGAAATTTCCGGGCTGAAACCGGGGATCGCGCCGCCGGTAATCGCTGTCCGGATACCGGTCTGCCGGCTGTGCGGTCCCGGTAAGGAAGCCGCGTCCCAGTGGGCTGAAGGGCACGAGGCCGATGCCCAGTTCGCGCAGGAGCAGAATGATCTCATCCTCGAGATTGCGCTCCCACAGGGAATATTCACTTTGAAGCGCGCTGACCGGATGGACGGCGTGGGCACGGCGGAGGTTGGCGGCACCGGCTTCCGAGAGTCCGAAGAAGCGCACCTTTCCCTCGGCGACGAGTTCCGCGACGGCGCCGGCGACGTCCTCGACCGGCACGGCGGGATCGATACGGTGTTGATAGAAGAGATCGATGTGATCGGTGCCGAGCCGGCGCAACGAAGCATTCGCCACTTCGCGAATATGTTCGGGCCGGCTGTCGACGCCGACCGTCTTTCCATCGCGAATGTCGAAACCGAATTTGGTGGCAATCAGAACCTTGTCGCGCCGGTCCTTCAGCGCGCGGCCGAGCAGTTCTTCGTTGATGAACGGGCCATAGACTTCCGCAGTGTCGAAGAAATCGATGCCAAGGTCGATGGCGCGATGGATGGTCGCAATCGATTCAATGTCATCGGCCGCGCCGTAGGACTGGCTCATGCCCATGCAGCCGAGACCAAGCGCGGAGACTTCCAATCCTTGGCGTCCGAGTTTCCGGCGTTCAAGCATGCGCGTTCCTTTCAGCATGTAATTTCCACCACGTCGTCTGCGGGCGGACTCGCATAGAGGCGCTCGACGAGGTGTTTGCGGCGCTCGAGTGTCGCGCGCTGGTTGATATAGCCCTTGTCGGTGATCTCGTGGGCGTCGATCAAAGGGGGATCAAGCATGAGCAGAATGCGCCGCACGCGCGACGAAGAACCAGGCTGCGCCGCGTTGTGGGCGGCAAAACGATCGCACAAAAAAGCCTTTACGCCCGGACTGCCAAGCGTGTCCCGCGGCGTTGCGCACGAAGCGTCGGCACAGATTTCCTTCGCCGCCGTAAGATGAGGCCACGCCAGAAGCGCGACGTAATCCCTGTCGTGACCACAGACCACGCAATCCTGGATCAGGGGTGAGGCCGCGCTGACCGCTTGAGCCCTGAGCGTGCCCACCGACACCCAGGTGCCGGAAACAAGTTTGAAATCCTCCGTCACCCGGCCGTCGAAGACCAAGCCTTTTTCGGGATCGCTTTCGTCCACGAATTTCGCCGCGTCGCCGAGACTGTAGAATCCTTCCTCGTCGAATGCCGCCCGCGTGAGATCTGGCCTTCCGAGATAGCCCGGCGTCACGGTCGGACCCTTCACGCGCACTTCGAGCTTTGTCCCGTTCGGCACCAGCTTGATGGTGATGCCCGGGAGCGGCAGGCCAATCAGGCCCACGCGCTCCGTTACCCAATGCACGACAGTGACGCCCTGCGTTTCGGTCGCGCCGTACATGGTGATGAGCGGAATGCGGCAGCCGGTGGCGGCAATCGACAGCGCCTGCATTCTTTCATAGATGTCCTGGCTCAGCGTCGCGCCGCCATAAGCCAGAAATTTCAGCCTGGCGAAAAACCTGTCGCGCAACGCCGCGTCGCGCTCCATCGCGTCGGCGAGCCAGTTGAAAGCGATCGGCGCGGAGCCGAAGGTCAGCGGCGAAATTTCGCGCAGGTTTCGGATCGTCTCGTCGAACAGCCCGGGCAGCGGCTTTCCGGCGTCGAGATAGACCGTCCCTCCTGCATGAAGATTGTTGTTGAAGCCGATATTGCCGGCGGAAATATGATTCCATGGCATCCATTCGAGACTTTCGGGAATCTCGTCGGGCGCTTGTGTCTCCGTACGCAGCGCCTCCTGCGCCGCGACGACCGCGCACATCATGCCATGCGTCTGGACGGCGCCTTTCGGCATTCCGGTGGAGCCGGAGGTGAAAAGGTACTTCGCAATCGTGTCGTGGCCGATCCGGTCGAGTGAGTTCGCAACATCCGAAGTGGGGGTGACACCGAGAAGTTCGTCGAGCGGCGTCGTCGCCCGATCTGCAATCGGCAGCGATGTCACGATTTCAACGCCGTCGAGCGGAAGCGCATTGAGCGCTCGGGCATGGAAGGGTCCCTGCTCCGCAAACACCATGCTTGGCTGCACGGTCGCAAAGACATGACGCAGCTTTCCATGATCGGCCGACATCAGCGAATAGGCGACCGAGACCGGCGCCACCGGCACGCGCGCCTTCATCGCGCCCAGCATCATCAGCGCGTGCGCGATCGAATTGCCCGAGAGGATCATCAGCGGTGTCGTCTCGTCAAAACCGCGCGCCAGAAGCGCCTGCGCGATGGACGAGGCCCGCGCGTCGGCCTCGCCATAGGTGATGAAGCGCCAGTCGCCGAGACCACCGCCATCGAGCGGCGTTCGCTCTGCGATGAAGCGTCGCTCGGGATGCGCGGCGGCCCTGGTTTCGAGAAGATGCGCAATCGAGCGGTGCATGGGCGCGAGCGCATGATTTGAGCGGAGGTAGATCGTGCCGCCGGGCTCGCGCCGCACATCCACCGAAGGTGGCTTTTGCGGCAAGGGCTTGAAGGGCGGCAATTCCGTCGGCCGAGGCGTGACGTTCATGGGATCATGGGTTCCTGGCCCTGGGTTCTTCAAAAGCTACACTTCGCAGGCATCGTTCGCTATATGCTGCAGCGAGCCAAGGGAGTTCTCCTCACTCATGTCGCTGCGCGGAAAGTCTGTCCTGCTCATCATCGGCGGCGGCATCGCGGCCTACAAGTCGCTCGAGCTGGTGCGCCGGTTGCGCGAGCGTGGCGTGCGCGTCCGCGCGATCCTCACCAGGGCGGGCGCAGAGTTCGTGACGGCTCTCTCCGTGTCGTCGCTCACGGGCGAAAAGACCTGGCAGGATTTGTTCAGCCTGACCGATGAAGCGGAGATGGGGCATATTCAGCTGTCCCGCGCGGCCGATCTGCTTGTCGTCGCGCCTGCGACCGCTGATCTGATGGCGAAACTGGCGCAGGGGCACGCGAGCGATCTCGCATCGACCGCATTGCTCGCAACCGACAAACCAATTCTGCTCGCGCCCGCGATGAATGTGCGGATGTGGAACCACGCGGCGACGCAACGCAACCTCGCCCGGCTGACCGCCGATGGCGTGATCTCCATCGGACCTAACGAGGGCGAAATGGCCTGTGGTGAATTCGGCCCCGGCCGCATGGCGGAGCCGGAGGAGATCGTCGAGGCGATCGAGACATTGCTGGTACGGAAAGCCACTCTCGCGGGACGCAAGGCGCTGGTGACGGCGGGTCCGACGCGCGAGCCTCTCGATCCCGTGCGCTACCTCGCGAACCGTTCTTCCGGCAAGCAGGGTTACGCCATCGCCGCGGCGCTCGCCGAAGCCGGCGCCGATACCACGCTTGTTTCCGGACCGGTCGACCTCGCGCCGCCGCCCAACGTCACGCTGCTGAAAGTCGAGACCGGCTGCGAAATGCTCGACGTGTGCGAGTCCGTACTGCCGGCCGATGTGGCCGTGTTTGCGGCCGCGGTCGCCGATTGGCGGCCGGAGTCGCGGGCGGACGGAAAACTCAAGAAACGCGACGGTGACGCCGCGCCGCTGATCCGGCTCGCGCGCAATCCCGACATCCTCGCAACAATCTCGCGATCCAAAAACCGCCCCGCCCTCGTCATCGGCTTTGCGGCCGAAACGGAAAATGTCGTGGCGAATGGCGAAGAGAAGCGTCGGCGCAAGGGATGCGACTGGATTGTCGCCAATGACGTAAGCGCGGAAAGCGGCGTCATGGGCGGAGACAGCAATCGCGTGCATCTGATTTCCGCTGCAGGGGTCGAGGACTGGCCGCTCATGGACAAGAGGGAAGTCAGCCGCCGGCTGGTAGAGCGCATCGGTGCGGCGCTCAAGCGTCCCGCCGAATGAAGATCGAGATTCTGCGCCTTCCCCACGCGCGCGATCTCGCCCTGCCCGCCTACGCAACGCGCGGTGCTGCAGGCCTCGATCTCCTCGCTGCCGTTGAAACCGAAATCGAGCTTCGGCCGGGCGCACGGATTGCCGTCCCCTGCGGCATCGCTCTCGCATTTCCCCAATCTGTCGAAGCGCAAGTGAGGCCACGCTCCGGCCTGGCACTGCATCACGGCGTCACCGTGCTCAATGCACCGGGAACCATCGATAGCGACTACCGCGGCGAGGTGATGGCAATCCTCATCAATCTGGGCGAAAAGCCGTTTCGCATCGCGCGCGGAATGAAGATTGCGCAGCTGATTATTTCGCCCCACGCGCGCGCCGAGCTTGTGGAATGTTCGGAATTGCCGCCAAGCATCCGTGGCGCATCCGGATTCGGCTCCACCGGCTCCGGTGGGACGCTGACTGGCGGGGCGCGTCGCGTGAAGCCAGTGAACCGCCAAGGCGCCAAGGTGCAGAAAGAAAATTGAACCACAGAGACACTGAGAGCACAGAGGAATGAAAAATGCGCGCATTCGTGGTCGGGTTAAACCCGACCATCCCGCGCGATCCTTTTTCTCCGTGTCCTCTGTGCCTCAGTGGTGAATCCATTTCCTTGGCGTCTTGGCGTCTTGGCGGTTTGCAAATTGGCGCTGCGAGACTCGTTCGTTAGAATTGCCCACTCGTTCAACTCATAACATCAGATCTGGCCGGTCGGTGCAGATGGCGTCGATGCCGGACGCGTCGAGCTCACGCATTTGCGCCGGATCATCTACTGTCCACGCGCCAACTTTGACGCCAAGGCGATGCGTTTGTGCGATGGCGTCCGCCGTCGCATCGGCCGCATAGGGGAACCAGCCGTCGCCGCCTGCAGCCTTAATCGCTTCGGGTATCGAGCCTCCGTAATGGATCGCATCGAAGCCTGCTGCCCAGGGCGATGTGCCGGTGCGTGCCCAATGGCGCAGCATCTGGAGCGCGGGTTGTGGCGGCGGATCGTCTTCCGGAGGCGGTTCGCCGTCGCGAAACCAGCTTTGCGGCCGCGTCGAGAACCAGCATTCCACGGCGGGCTCGACGGATTTCGCGCGACGCAAACCGCGCCAGTCGAATCCCACAATGATCGAACGATCGACGTAATCGGCCTTGCGCAATACGGCGAGCGTCGCCTCGGCGAGGCGTTCGGGTGAAGCTGAAGGTGTGGGATCCGCGAGCGAGGTCTTCAATTCGACGAACAGCCGGAAAGGCTTCGGGGCGCGTTGCGCGAGCGCGACGACCTCGGCGAGCAGGGGAATGCGCGCGCCATCGCACGCAATCATGCCCGGATGCTCACTTGCATACTCGCTTCCAGGACGCGCCCTTCCGACGTCATAGCGCGCAAGGTCGCCATGCGTGAGATTCACGATTCTTGACGTGGGAGGCACGAGCCATTTGCCGTCTGCATCCAGGCACAAATCCGGGGAAAGACGGAAATCGTGGAACACGACGACCTCACCGTCGCGCGTCAGCTGGACGTCGAGTTCGGCGCCATCCGCTTCTAGCGCAATCGCGTTCGCGAACGCACAGAGTGTGTTCTCCGGTCTCAGCCAGGCCCCTCCGCGATGGGCAATTCGAAGCGCCGCCATCAGAACGGAGACCGCTGGCGATCCGCGGCACGGACCAAAACCGGAGAATTCATGGCGGGCGTCCTTGGATTGGAGGCGCTGCGACTGTAACGTCTCGCCCGCCAGAGGCGAGACCAGAGAGGCTGGAGACGAATATGAGATTAGCGCGCGAAGCCGCGTTGGCGGCCTTTTTTTTGCTTGCCGCGATCGCGTCCGCCAGCGCGGTCAACGCGCCGCCCGCGCCCAAAAAAGTGGAACCCGACGTTCTCTTTGAGCAAGGGCAGTTCGACGCGGCGGAAGCGGGCTACCAGGCGGTTCCGAAAACGAGTCCGGGCTATGAGGGCGCACTCCGGCAACTGGGTGCAATCGCGCTCTACCGCAACCATCCCCAGGAAGCGGAATTGAGGCTGCGCAACGCGCTTGCCCACAATCCCGCGGACACGCGATGCGCAAGTCTCCTCGCCGAGACATTGAACCGCGAGGGCAAGTTTGCCGAGATGGTGCAAATGCTGCGTCAGTTCGGCAGGCCGGAGCGGGCGGCAGAATTCGAGCTGTTCGGCAAGAGCCAGCCCTATCGTGTGCGCGGACGAGCCGCACCTGTCACAATCCCGTTCGTGCAGCCCAATCCGCTGCCTGCCATTGGGGCAAAAGCGAACGATCTCGAAGGCCTGTTCCTGATCGATACGGGCGGCGCCGAGGTTCTTCTCGACCCCGAATTCGCCAGGGAAGCGCATGTGGCAACGACGGCAAATGCGCAGGGCGCGTCTTCCGCCGGAAGGCCCGCCGCGCCGTCGTTCGGACGCATCGCGCAATTTGTGCTGTCCGGTCTCGAAACCGACGATGTCCCCGCAATGCTGGTAAGCACGAAGGCGTTCTCCAGCATGGCACGCGGCAAAAAGGTGGCGGGCATCATTGGAACGGAATACCTGTCGCAGTTCCGCACGACGCTCGACTATGTTCGGAATCGACTGATCCTCGAGCCGCGAGAGGCGCCCGCGCGCACCGGCGGCAGCATCGCCGAGATTCCGTTCTGGATGGCGGGAGACCATTTCCTGCTGGCTCAAGGCCGCCTCGATCGCGGACCAAAACAATTGCTGCTCGTCGATACGGCATTTGGAAGGCTTGCCTTTACCGGGCCAGAATCGACGTTGCAGGACGCGGGAATCACGGTGCCTGCGGCACAGGCGGCACCGTCGGGACGGCCGCCGATTGCAAAATTTCCGATCGCGCAACTATCGCTGGGAAGCCTGGAGGAAAAGAATATCAGCGGTATTTATGGAGCATTTCCGCCGGGTCTCGAAAACGGGCTTGGCGTCCATGTGGGCGGGATCGTCAGCCACGAGTATTTTCTCCCCTATGCGGTTACGTTCGATTTCGTGCGCATGAAAATCGCGATTCGGAAGTAGATGCCGCCCATCCTGTGACCGCGCAGCCACGCGCGACGGGAATGTGCAGCATGTTGCGGCCCTGTGTTGACAGGGCCACGCCCCAAGCGTAGCAACCCAGCCGATCCGCGAGCATCGTGTCCGCGGATGTTTCAAGCGAGCCCTTTAATGCAAACCGGCAATTGCCAGATTCGCATGCTGCCGTCGCCGTTCGACCTTGTGGTCGGCGTCGCCGCCGCAGCGGCTCGCGAGGAGAACGTGGCCTAGTTTCTGCGCCCCGTTCAAAGATTTCCCCTCCCGAGCCCGGAAAGCGCTTCGGAGGGTTTTTTGTTTCTCATCCGAAACTGCAATCCGGGCGCGGGCCTGAAAGACAAGACCGTGCCATGTCCGATATTGCTGAATTTGATCTTGCCCATGCCGGCAGCCCTGTAACGGGTCACGGGCTCGACGCGTGGTTCGCCGAGGCGCGCGAGCTGTCGAAACTCGCAGCGCCTTTGGTGCTGACCCAGCTTGCCCAGATGGCAATCCTGACGACCGACGTGATCATGCTGGGGCGCCTCGGCAAGACGGCGCTTGCGTCGGCCGCGCTCGGCAACACGGTGTTCTTCTTCACCTGGTTGATCGGCTGCGGGCCCGTGGCTGCAGTTGCTCCGATGGTCGCCCACATTCTCGGAGCACACCCCGGGAATCGCGCCGGCGTGCGGAACGCGGTCCGCATGGGCTTCTGGGCGATGCTGTTTCTGTCAGCGCCGCTGATCGTGTTTCTGCTGTTTACGCAGCCCGTCCTGCTCGCTCTCGGTCAGAGACCCGAGCTGGCAGCGGGCGCGGGCCGATTCACCAGCATGCTTTGCTGGGGCCTGCCCTTCTCGCTCGGCTATCAGGTGCTGCGCAATTTCTCGACCGCGCTGTCCCGGCCGAACGCGTCGCTGTGGGCGATGGGGCTCGGCATCTTCTTCAATGCGGCAGGCGATTATGCCTTGATCTTCGGCCATTTCGGCCTGCCAAGGCTTGGCCTGGTCGGCGCCGGCATTTCCAGCGCTTGCTCCTATGCTTTCGCGTTCTTCATCATGCTGGCCGTCGTCCGGCTGATGCCGGCCTTGCACAAGTTCCGCATCTTCCGGCGCTTTCATCGCCCGCATTGGGACAAGCTCGTGGAGGTGTTCCGCCTCGGCATGCCGATCGGACTGACCATGATCTTCGAGGCAATGCTGTTCAACGCCGCGACGCTGATCATGGGCACGTTCGGCACGGCATCCGTCGCCGCGCACCAGATAGCCCTCAACGTCCCTTCCATTACTTTCATGGTGCCGCTCGGCATCGGAATGGCAGCGACGGTGCGCGTCGGACTCGCGGCGGGCGCGGGCGATGGCGATGCCATTCGCCGAGCCGGATACAGCGCGCTGCTCATGGGCGCCGGATTCATGAGCATGACCGCGATCGTGTTGTGGATGTTCCCGTCTGCGATCGCCAATCTCTATTTTGCCGACGACGCCGCCAACGCCGACGTAATCGTGCTCGCTGTCGTGTTCCTGCGCGTCGCGGCGGCGTTCCAGATCTGCGACGGGCTTCAGGTCGTGGGCGCGCTCAGTCTGCGCGGTCTGAAGGACGCGCACATGCCGATGTGGATCGCCGGGTTGAGCTATTGGCTGGCGGGATTTCCCGTTTGCCTATGGCTCGCCTTCGGATGGCACCTGAAAGGTCTTGGTATCTGGATCGGTCTTGCCACAGGCCTGTTCGTCGCGGCGGCGCTCATGTGCTGGCGCTTCTGGTTTTTGTCGAGAGCCCGGTAAACCGATACATTGCCCATTCACGATCGCGTGAAACGGGCTTGCCAGCCGGGTAGGAGAGCCGTCTGGACCCCGAATCCCGGGCAAACGCACCTCGAACGTCTCCGGGCGCTATTGGGAATTGTCCCCAAGAGGGGTTACTATTGCTTCGAGCTCGGAGATTCCGCAGTTTAGATGCGGGGAGGAGCTGCCAGGATGCGCAAGGTTGCGGGGTTCTTTGCGGCGATCGCCTTGGGGGCATTGCTTCCCCTGTGGACGGCTAACGCGCAATTGCCCGCGGCAAGCGCCCCTGTCGGGCCGAAGAGTGAGATTCCTGCCCCCTTTCCCGACGTGACACCCGGCGACAATATCGTAATCGCCTGCGATGCGGTGGAAAAACGCGCCGCAGATTCGGACGTGCGGGTCGTGCTCACCATTTCCGCGATGCCGGGCGAATCGACAACCGGATACGCAAAAGTTCTTGCGACGGACGAACTGCTTCTGAAAGACGCCGTCCGGGTGCGCATTCCTCAAATACCGAACCTCGAGCAACACACGGTAGGGCTCGACGTGTATGTTGTCGGTTCGGCCAACGCCGAACATTGCGACGGCGGCCACATGAAGATCTCGTAGAGCTGCAGCCGCGCGACAGCGGCTCGCTTGACCCAAAAAGCGTGTCATTCCCGCGCAAGCGGAACACAGTCCNNACGCCGTTCCCTCTGGGTCCCCGCTTGCGCGGGGATGACACGTTTAGGGTGCGAAGAACTGTTATCTTAGCGCTTATGCGCTCGCGTGGGCCACGACCGTACGGGCGCCCCGTTGGTTGCCTCGGTGCGGGCGCGGGTTTCTTTGATCGCGGATAACGAGACCGCCGTGAGGCTCGTCGATCCGTCCTCCGCCAACTCGCCCATCAATTCCGCGAAACGCCTGGTGTGCTCGGCATAGTCGCGCGCGAAGTCGAGGATCCACTCCTGCTGAATCGCCAGCAGATCCGATACGCCTTGGCAATCGCGGCTGTTCTCGATGGCGTGGCTGGTGTGCTCGAGGCGCCGGTTGACGAATTTTAAAGATTCTTCCTGCACCGCGTGCATCATCTTTTGAAGCATCGTGCGGTTATGTTCCATCACACGCGCCATCGGACCGCCGAACGCGTCGAATGCGTCTAACAGGCTCTGCTGGTTCCGGCCGGTCGCATCGCGCCTTCGCTCTCCTCTTTCTCCACCTCGAATTCCTCACCCATGTTCCCGCTCTCTTCGCCCGTGTAACGGCCCCTCTGCTTGGCTCTCGCCACGGCTTTGACTCCTGTTCGCGGATGATCACGCCCTTCGATTGCTGCTGCAACACCGCGGGCGTGCATCCGTTCCGCATCAGAGGAATCAAATTCGCCCGGCCTGCAATCCGTACGGACGGTCGCGAGCGAAATCAGAGAATGCCGATTGCGAGCACCGCCAGCGCACCCGCTGCGATCCACAACGCGACGCGGACGTGATGCGTGCGCGCAACCTGGGCTTGCGCAATCTGGCGGACAGAATCGGGATGAAGTTTCAATCCTCCGTCGGCGAGCATCGTCGAAACGACTTCCGCATTGCGCAACACATGCGGAAAATCGCGCGCCAGCCGGCCAAGCGCGCTTACGCCTTCCGCGGCATCACGCAGGCGCGCCTCTGGGCCGATGCGCTCGATCATCCACTCCTCTATGACGGGGCGCGAGGCTTCCCAGATATCGAGTTCCGGATCGAGAGCACGCGCAACGCCCTCCACCACAACCATTGTCTTCTGCAGGAGCACAAGCTGGGGCTGCAGTTCCATGTCGAAACGCCGTGTGGTGTCAAACAATTGTTGCAGAAGCTTCGCCATCGACACGTGACTCGCCCGTCGTCCGAACACCGGCTCGCCGATCGCGCGCAGAGCCTGGGCAAAGAGCGGCGCGGGATGGGTGCGGGAGACGAAGCCGGCGTCGTAATGGACGTTGGCGACACGCTGATAGTCGCGGGCCAGAAAGCCGCCAAGCGTCTCCGCCATGAAACGCCGCATTGGCTCATCGAGCCGCCCCATGATGCCGAAATCGACGCAGACCAACCGGCTCTCGGCATCGACGAAAAGATTTCCCTGGTGCATGTCGGCGTGAAAGAACCCGTAACGCAACGCCTGTGTCAGGAACTGACGAACAACGAGCAACGCAATCTGTTTCGGGTCGTGACCGGCAGCTTTGAGCTCTTCCGCGCTGCGCAGGGACGTTCCCTCGACCCATTCCGTGGTGAGAACGCGCGCGCCCGTGCGCTCCCAATCGACGGACGGAACGCGGAACTCTTCGTCACTGCGCGTACGCTCTGCAAGCTCGGAGGCGGCGGCGGCTTCCATGCGCAGGTCGAGCTCCATCGCCACGGAAGCGCTCAGCGTCTCCACCAGCGCGACGAGGCGCAGGCGGCGGCCTTCCGCAAAGAATCGTTCCGCGCAACGCGCCGCGAACGCAAAGGCGGAAAGGTCGCGCGCAAATTCCGCCTCGACGCGCGGACGCAGAATCTTGACCGCGACGTCGCGTCCAGGGTCGCCTGCCGTCACTGCGCGATGAACCTGGGCGACCGACGCCGCCGCGATCGGTTCGTCAAACGCGGAAAACGCCGTGGACAGCGGCATGCCGAGCGCCGACTCGACTTCAGCGCGCGCTAATTCCGTCGCGAAGGGAGGGAGCCGATCTTGCAGCGCGGCGAGTGACCGCGCCGTCTCGTCCCCGATGATGTCGGGACGTGTCGCAAGAATCTGGCCCAGCTTGATGTAGGCAGGGCCAAGGCTCTCGAGCGCGCGCGCCAATCTCTCGCCCGGCGGCAGCTCCGCATCTACCACCTTGCCCCGGCCAACGAGCGCGCGCACGAATCTGAGTGCCGGAGGAACACGCTCCGCAGCTTCGCGCGGGATCAGCGCGTCGTGGCGGGCTAGGACGCGAGCGGCGTGGGCCAGTCGCGCCGTATTGCGTAGCGCGCGCAGCATCGGTCAGATCCGCCAGGCGGAATGCATGGCTGCAATTCCGCCTGCAAGATTGCGCATCCTGACCCGAGACAGCCCCGCGCGCTCGATCATCTTCGCGAAGGCCGTCCGGGATGGAAAACGGCGGATGCTTTCGGCGAGATACCGGTAGGCTTCCGCGTCCTTCGTAATCCATTCGCCAAGGCGCGGCAGCACAGCGAACGAATAGCGCTCATACAACAAGTCCAGTCCCGGGACCTGGGCGTGGGAGAATTCCAGACAGAGAAAACGGCCGCCGGGCTTGAGAACACGGCGCGCCTCCGCGAGCGCCGTCTCGATATGGGTGACGTTTCGAATTCCGAATGCGATGGTGCAGGCATCCATGGACGAATCGTGCACCGGCAGGCATTCCGCGTCGCCGCACAGCCAGCACACATCAGACTCGCCAAGCGCATCGGCGCGGCGCACGCCTTCCGCGATCATTTCCGCATTGACGTCGCAGACGACAATGCGTGCTTTGCCGCCCCTGCTTCGCGCCATTTCGGAGATGCGCAAGGCGATGTCGCCCGTTCCGCCCGCCACGTCCAGAACGTGTTGCCCGGGTTGCGGATTAAGCCACTCGACCATGGCGTCTTTCCACAAGCGATGCACCCCGCCCGACATGAGATCATTCATCAGGTCGTAACGCCGCGCGACGGACGAGAAGACGTCGCGCACCAGTCCGGCCTTTTCGACCTCGGGCACGTCGCGGTAGCCAAAACTCGCCATGGGGACCCGGATATCGCCCAACAGGTGTCAAAGTTCAGTATAGGACCTTACAGTTGAAATAGCATCTCTCCGGCATCCAATAGCTGACTTTCCATGCCCGAACTTCCCGAGATCGAAACGGTACGAATGGGTCTTGCCCCCGCGCTTGAACGTCGCCGGCTGACAAGGATCGTGACGCGCCGCGGGGATCTCCGGGTGCCCTTTCCGCCCCGATTTGCCGAGCGCCTCACCGACCGCGAAGTCAAACGCCTGTGGCGACGCGCCAAATATCTGCTCGCCGAGCTCGATGGCGGCGAAACACTCGTGATTCATCTCGGAATGTCCGGGCGCGTCGCGGTCTACGCGGAGAACCTGGAACGCAGACTTGGACACTACGTATATGAGCCGCCGCCCTCCGGCGCCGGTCACGGCAAACACGATCACGTGGTCATT
The DNA here is from genome assembly GCA_003131925.1 of Alphaproteobacteria bacterium. GTDB lineage: Bacteria > Pseudomonadota > Alphaproteobacteria > Micropepsales > Micropepsaceae > Rhizomicrobium. Next base: position 26,909 of record PKWC01000204.1, read on the forward strand.
GAAACCGACGCGCCCGCTCGCATCGTGTTTACCGACCCCCGCAGATTCGGCCTCATGCTTCTCATCGAATCGGCGGCCCTCCATCGCCATCCATTATTCGATGGACTCGGTATCGAACCCCTGTCCCCGCAATTTACGGCGGCCCATCTCGAGCGCATATTGGAAGGCCGTCGGGCCCCTATCAAAGCCGCTCTGCTCGACCAGCGCACGATTGCGGGGCTCGGCAACATCTATGTCTGCGAGGCCCTGTTTCGGGCGCGTATCTCGCCGCGGCGGCAGTCGTCGACCATCGCGGGCAGCCGCGCGCGCGCGCTCGCGGCAGCAATCAGGTCAGTCCTGCTCGCGGCGATCAAGGCTGGCGGATCGAGCTTACGCGATTACGCAAAAACCGACGGCGCGCTCGGCGAATTTCAGCACCATTTCGCCGTCTATGACCGCGAAGGTGCGCCATGCCCGCGCGCTCAATGCAAGGGTAAAATCAAGCGCATCGTGCAGAGTGGCCGCGCGACATTCTATTGCCCCGCGTGTCAGCGGTAGGAGTTACCCCAATAGTGCGCGGCGGCGTTCGAGGCTTTCCGCCGGCCAAAGCGACTTCATGTCGTAATACACGTCGAAGGCGGGAACATTGTCCGGCAATCCGACCCAAGGAAGCTTCGAACGGACAAAGATATGCGCGTCGGGCCTCAGCGCATCGGGTCTGTCGAGCGTGCCGGCGCGGACAAAACGAAGGCCCGGCCGGCGGCCGTAATCGCTCCACACGGCGGTCCGGCAGTTCGAACAACGATACACGTCGTGCGGCCGTCCGCTATCCGTCGGCACCGGCACGGATTCCGGCTGTGCCGCCAGCAATAAAATTTGGGCTGTCTCGATCAGCGCGTTGATGACGAAACCGCTCCCCGTCTGTCGCTGACAGTCGCGGCAATGGCAACAATTCACAAACATCGGCGCGGAGTTTAGCCGGTAGCGCACCGCGCCGCAGGCGCAACCGCCCTCGAGCATATCGCTCATCTTTTCCTCCCAGGAACGCGACCGGCATTTGATTGCACGCGGAAAGCTGTGCGAAAAGTGCCAAATGCCGAAGATAGCGATTACGGAGCAATTCTCGATCGACGAGAGCGAAATCGAGGAAAGTTTCATTCTGGCGGGCGGACCAGGCGGCCAGAATGTGAACAAGGTCGCAAGTGCGGTGCAGCTGCGCTTCAACGTGCGGCGCTCCACATCCCTGCCGGAGAACGTGCGCGAGAGACTCATCCGGATTGCGGGCAGCAGGATTACGAAGGCGGGCGAACTTTTGATTGTCGGACGGCGCTATCGCAGCCAGGAGCGCAACCGCGCCGATGTCCGCGCGCGGCTCGCCGCCCTGCTGCGAGATGCTGCCAAACCCGTCGAGCCACGGCGCAAGACGAAACCTCCGCGGGCAAGCAAGGCGCGACGCATCGAAAACAAGCTCGCCCGGGGTCTCGTCAAGCGCCTGCGCTCGAGGCCCGGTGAGGATTGATTTGCTCTTGCGTTCGCACGGCGCCCGCGCGAGGGATGCGCGAGCAATTTCGGAGCCGGGCCATGGAATATGAAAACATTCTCCTGAAGACGGAAGGCAGGGTGGCGATCATTACTCTCAATCGCCCTAAAGCGCTCAACGCGCTCAATTCCGCGCTTCTCGCCGAGCTTGTGCACGCGCTCGAGACGATCGACGCCAACGATGGACTGCACGCGATCGTTCTCAACGGTTCGGACCGCGCCTTCGCCGCCGGGGCCGACATCAAGGAAATGGCGCCGCAATCCTACATGGACATGTTCAAAGCGAATTTTTTCGCGGACGCGGCAGACAGAATCGCAGCCGTTCGCAAGCCGATCATCGCAGCCGTGGCCGGATACGCGCTGGGCGGTGGCTGCGAACTCGCGATGCTATGCGATTTCATCATTGCTGCGGACAATGCGAATTTCGGTCAACCGGAGATCAATCTGGGCGTCATGCCCGGCATCGGCGGCACGCAGCGCCTGACGCGCTTGGTCGGCAAGTCCAAGGCGATGGAAATGTGCCTGACGGGGCGCAACATGGATGCGCAGGAAGCCGAGCGCGCAGGGCTGGTCAGCCGCGTCGTTCCCCTGGCCGAGCTGCTGGCGGAAGCGACGTACGCGGCGCACAAGATCGCGGAGCAATCGCTGCCCATCGTGATGATGACCAAGGAGACGATCAATCGCGCCTATGAGACGACGCTTGCCGAAGGGATCCGTTTTGAGCGGCGCGTTTTCCACTCCATGTTCGCGACCGACGACCAGAAGGAAGGCATGGCGGCCTTCGCGGAAAAGCGCAAACCCGCGTTTCGAAACCGGTGAGCCCGCACCACGCATTGACCAGGCCGCGGGGCACGGGCTAAGAACCGCCCCCTTCAGACAGCGAGAGAACGCCCATGCCCAATATCGACTCTGCCAAGAAGCGGGTCCGCCAGATCGCCAAGCGGATGGCGGTCAATCACGCTCGCAAGAGCCGAATCCGAAGCATCACCCGCAAAGTCGAAGAAGCCATCGCAACGGGCGACAAATCGGCAGCGCTTGCTGCGCTGAAGGCCGCCGAGCCCGAAATCATGCGCGGTACGTCAAAAGGCGTGCTCCACAAGAACACCGGGAGCCGAAAAGTATCGCGCCTTGTCAAACGAGCTGCAAAACTCCCCGGCTAAGTGCCTGAAAACTTGCGCTAAATTTCTGTGACAGTTCTAAGACCTTTGAAGGGCTCGGTTTTGTTGCTCCGTAAGCGGAGATTTCATTTTGAGGCCGATTGAAAAAAAAACTTCATAGGCCACCGCCCGACTAACCTTCTGAAAAGGCGCATTTTCCAATTTTCAGTATACGTTCACGCGACTTAGCAACCGTCACAGAACCCACATATTCCCGATTCGTTCGCGTTGCAACCCGTTAACGAAGTGCTATCGTTTGCTGGCTGGCGCGCAGTACGCCAGAAAATACCAAGTGAAACATCAATAAAAACAGCGCGACGACGAAACAAAAAGCCGGCACGGCCGGTTTCGGAGTCGCGGGGGCAGTCTAGTCTTGAATTTTTACTTTGATGTCGGCGCGGCGTTTGCGCTCAGGGGTGGGCTTTGCCTGGAGCAAGAATGGAGCAGGTCGATTCAGCAGCCGGGTATGCCGGCGATCTTCTCCCGGATGAGGCGTGGGCGCTGCTCACGCGCCAGCCCGCGACACAGCTGGTGGACGTGCGCACGACGGCGGAATGGAACTTCGTGGGCCTCCCAGACCTCTCCAGCCTGGGCCGCACGACGCATCTCGTCGAGTGGCAGAATTACCCGAGCATGGCACTCAACCCCGACTTCGTCGCATCGACGGCTCAGCGGCTGGAAGCAAGTGGCGCCGGGAAGGAGACGCCCGTACTGCTCCTCTGCCGCTCCGGCGCCCGCTCTCGTTCCGCGGCGATCGCACTCACGAAAGCGGGTTATGCGCAGGCGTTCAATATCGCGGGCGGCTTCGAAGGCGACGCGAACGCGGCAGGACACCGCGGGGTGACAAATGGGTGGAAAGCGACAGGCCTGCCATGGCGGCAGGCGTAGCAAAGATAAGGAGCAACCACGGCAAAGAAACATCCGGCGTGAGCGAGATCAAGCAAGAATAGATGTGATCCAATAATCCCGGAGGAAGGGGGACCGCGAGACTTACTTCTCCGGTCGTAGCATAGGGCAAATGGGACAATGACACAGGCTCTGACAAGCACTCATGATTGGCTCGCTATCTGGTCTGCGGCGCGTGGCAGGCTTCGCCGCGATCTGGGTGTGCCCGTATTCGAGGCGTGGATCGGCAAATTGAGCCTTCTCGATTTTCACAAGGGCGACCTCAAATTCGGAGCCCCGCGACCGTTCGTACGCAATTGGGTGGCCAACAATTATGTCGGCCGGATCGAAAAGGCGCTGCGGGCCGAAGGGGGGATTCCGACATCCATCACCATCGTTCTCGCTGCATCGGAAACACCAACCGTCGGCGGTGGATTGGTGAGCGAGGAAACGTCGTCGACCGCCTCTGTGGCCTCCGTCTCTGTGCTGTCCCCGCATCACGCGCTTGCCAACCGGCGCGAGGACGGTCTGCGCGGGACTGGCGGCCAAGCCCTCTTTTCCCGCGCGCCCGATCCCACGATGTCCTTCGCCAGTTTCGTCGAGGGTCAAGCAAACGGGTTGGCGCTGAGAGCCTCGCGCGCCTTTGCCGATGGCCACGCTGATGACGTTTCGCTCTTGTATATTCATGGCGGCTTCGGCTTCGGCAAGACGCATTTGCTGAATGCGACGGCGCTTGAATCGAGGCGCAGAGGTTGGCGTACTCTCCTGCTCGGCGCCGAGGATTTCATGCGCCAATTCCTGGGCGCCTTGAACCGCAAGGAGACTCTGGGCTTCAAGGAGGAGCTGCGAGCTGCCGACATGTTGCTGATCGACGATCTCCAGCATCTGTGCCGCAGCAGTTCCACCATGTCCGAACTGCTGCATACGCTGAATGCCTATTCAGACCTGCGGCGCAAGCTCGTGATTGCGGCAGACAGGCCGCCGCAACAGCTCGAGACTTTGGGCCTGGACGTGCGTTCGCGGCTCTTGGGCGGCATGGTGATTGCACTGGAAAAGCCGGAGCGGGATACGAGGCTGGGCATTCTCAAGGCGCGCGCGGAGGAATATGCGCGCAAACGTGGGCAGGCGAGGATTCCGGACGAGGCTTTGGAGCGGATAGCGGATCTGGAGGATGCCAGTCCGCGCGACCTGATTGGGTTTTTCAACAATCTCACACTGCACGCGGAGCTGACGAAAAACCCGCTGGCCTTCAGCGCGGCGGTCGACACCATCGTCAGGCGCGGTGCGGTTGCGCGCAAGACTTCGATCGAGGACATTCAGCGCAAGATTGCGGACTTCTATAAGCTCGATCCGCGCGATTTCCAGTCCGCGCAGCGAAGCCGGCGCGTTGCACGGCCGCGGCAGGTGGCGATGTTCCTCGCGCGTGAAATCACTTTGCGTTCGCTTCCCGAGATCGGGCGCCGCTTCGGCGGACGCGATCACACAACCGTGCTCCATGCCTGCCGGCGTATCGTGGCCCTGTGCAACGAAGATCCGACTTTCAAGCAGGAGGTCGACTTCCTGAAGCAGGTTCTGGGCAAGGGAAGCTGATCCCCCGGGTAACAAACTGGCCTCGCGGTGTGACGCCCCCGGGGGGCCTATTTCCTATCCGGCCGCACGGTTACGCTGTTCTGGCAGAACGCGCCCTGTTATACTCTCGACCTTGAGTCCCATTCGGTCGGGAATTCAGGCAAATCAAGGGCTTTCGGTCAACCGGGGCTCCGATCCGGAAGCCCGCGGGCACATCGAAAACAGCGAGAGTTTCAAGCGCAATATCATGAAAATCACGGTCGAACGCAGCGCCTTCCTGAAGGCACTCAGCCACGTCCAGAGCGTCGTCGAACGCCGCAACACCATTCCGATCCTTGCCAACGTGCTTTTGCACGCCGACCACTCCAAGCTCGCCCTCAAGGCCACCGGTCTCGACGTCGAAGTGACCGACGCGATCGCAGCCGAGGTCGGTCCCGGCGGCTCGACCACGGTGCCCGCGCACATGTTTTTCGACATCGTGCGCAAGCTGCCCGAGGGCGCGCAGATCGTGCTCGAATCCTCCGGCGACCGCGCCGCCTTGTCGATCCGCGCCGGCCGTTCGCGCTTTACGTTGCAGACGTTGCCCGAAAGCGACTTCCCCGATCTCGCTCCGGGCGAGATGACGCACAAATTCACCCTCAAGGCCGTCGATCTCAAACGGCTGATCGACAAGACCCAGTTCGCGATCTCGACCGAGGAGACGCGCTACTACCTCAACGGCATCTA
>PKWC01000228.1 GCA_003131925.1 Alphaproteobacteria bacterium
GCGCCGCCGCGGGCGTCGCCGTCGAGCTTGGTGAGCACGATGCCGGTGACGCCCGCAGACTGGGTGAATAGGCGGGCCTGCTGCAAACCGTTCTGTCCGGTCGTGGCGTCCATCACAAGGAGAACTTCGTGCGGCGCACCGGGGACGAGGCGCGCGGCGGTGCGGCGCATTTTGTCGAGTTCGTCCATGAGGCCGGTCTTGGTGTGCAGACGGCCGGCGGTATCGACGATCAGCTCGTGGATCGAGCACGCCTTGGCGGCGGTGGCTGCGTCGTAAAGAACGGCGGCTGGATCGCCCCCCTGGCGAGTCTTGATCATCTCGACGCCGGAGCGGGCTGCCCATACCTCGAGCTGCTCGATTGCCGCCGCACGAAACGTATCCGCCGCCGCGACGATCACACTGCCGCGCTCGCGCTTGAGCCGCGCTGCAAGTTTCGCGACCGTCGTAGTTTTGCCGACACCGTTGACGCCGACCAGCATGATTACCAGCGGCGAGTCGCCGGAGTCGGCGGGCGCGCGATCCGCGGACATCATAATACTGGCGATCTCGGCCTTGAGCGCGTCGCGAATGCGCCCCTTTTCCTCGCCCGGACGGGCGCGCAGCATCGTCGCCATGAAGGTGAGATGCTTCATCATCATGGGCCCGAAATTCACTTCCGCGGTCATGCCCTTCTGGAACGCGATATTGATGAGGCGGCCGCCGCGCGAAAGGGCGCGGAAATTCCGCTCGATATAGTCTCCGCCGACCATGTCGAGAATGACATCAACTCCGCGTCCACCCGTCGACTCCTCGATGGCGCCCGCAAAGTCCTCGCTGCGATAGTCGATGGCGCGTTGCGCCCCCAGCTTCTCGCATGCCGCGCATTTTTCCGGACTCCCTGCCGTTACGAAGACCGTGTGACCGAGTGCTGCGCAGAGCTGAATCGCCGTGGTGCCGATGCCGCTGGCGCCCCCATGGACCAGCACGCTTTCGCCTGGTGCGAGGCGCGCCGAATCCATCAGGTTGGTCCACACCGTGAAATGTGTTTCGGGAAGCGCCGCCGCGTGGACGATTTCCACGCCCTGCGGCACGGGCAGCAGCGAACTCTGCGGCGCGACGCAATATTCGGCATAGCCGCCGCCCGCAAGAAGCGCGCAGACGCTGTCGCCGATCGGGAAGCCTTCGACATCGGCGCCGCGTTCCACAATTCGTCCGGCCACTTCGAGACCGAGGATTGGGGAAGCGCCCTTGGGCGGCGGATAACGTCCGGCCGCCTGCGCAAGATCCGCGCGATTGACGCCCGCGGCCACGACCTCGATCAGCACCTCTCCGCGCCCGGCTGTGGGCCGTGGAACGTCGTTCAGCTTCAATCGGTAGGCGGGACCGGGATTTTCGACGATGATCGCGCGCATGGCATCCGGCACGGCTTGCTCCCACGGAGATCGTCCACTTTTTGTGCAGAGAATCCAAGCTCATCGCCGGTCTTGATCGCGTGGATGCGGGAACCGCCCGTCGCCGGTGTTGCGCCGCGCGGGTGATGACGCATGGGAATGTGCGCGCTAGAATTCTTGCCGCGCAAAAACAGAACGGAACGACCGCGATGGCCATCGACCTTGATGACCTGCTTCCGAAAAAGAAAGCGCCCGAGATCGTATTGGGTGCAGATCTCTCGGCCATGTCGGAACACGAGCTTGTTGTGCGCATTGCTGCGCTTGAAACGGAGATCGCCCGTTGCCGCGACGCGATTATCGCGCGGCAATCGACCAAAGCCGCGGCAGATTCGGTCTTTCGCAAATCCTGAATTTTGCGCGTGTCACGAGCCAATTGTTAACGGCGTTGCGCGCGGCCCGCGCGTAACCATGNNGTTGCGAGCGCCCGCGCGTAACCATGAATGCGTAAAATTGTGGAGCAATCGCGCGGCGCTCTTTCCGCCGCAGAAGCAGTTTGCTAGCTTGCCCGTGGGCTGAATGGGGGTGGGGAGAAATGTCGCGTGCAGAAGCGGAAGAAGAAAAACCGCGCGGCGTGACGCAACATGCGTCTATGGATTCCATGCTTTTCGATCGTACGTTCGACGAAGGCATGTCGCTGGTCGAGGAAACGGCGCGCTATCTCGACGGCCGCGGTCGCGAAGAATCGCGGGTTTTGTCGCGGAAAGCCGCACTCCTTTACGCAGGCGAGAGCATGCGCGTGACCACGCGCCTGATGCAGGCGGCGAGCTGGCTGCTCATTCAGCGCGCGGTGCGCGAAGGCGAAATGCGGGCCGAAGACGCAGCGGGCGAGCGTTATCGTTTGGGATCGAAAGAAATTTGCCTCGGCGGGCGAAGCGAAGGCACCGAACATCTGCCGGGCACGTTGCGCGATCTCCTGGATCGCAGCGAGCACCTCTATCGGCGTATCGCGCGGCTCGAAAAGGCAATGCTGGGCGAAAGTCCGCAGATCAGGCCAGTCGTGCAGGTGCAGTTCGAACGCCTGCAGCAAAGCTTCGGCGAAGCGGTCTGAACTGGCGGGCGGCGCCCGTCAGCTCTTCACATAATCCTTGAAGCGCTTGTTGAAGCGGGAAAGCCGGCCGCCGCGGTCGACGAGATGCTGCTGTCCTCCCGTCCAGGCGGGATGCGTGCTCGGATCGATGTCGAGCGTCAGCTTCTGATCGGGCTCTCCCCAAGTCGAGCGGGTCCTGTAGGTGCTCCCGTCGTTCAAAACGACCGTCACCATGTGATAATTGGGATGGATGTCCTTTTTCATCGGCCGTCTGCCCGCAGTCTTGTGGGAAGCGGCGGCTTATAGGCGATCGGTTCCCGCCTGACAAGGCGCGGCAGTCCGCCCGCTCCCGCGAGCCGCTTGCACACTATATTAGGTGTCGCAGGGACAGGGCATCAGGGCCGGGTGGATGGCACAGACAGGCGCAGAATTCGCAAGCGACGTCCAGCGGGTGGCTGCTGCGCGGGCCAAGAGCCGCTCGCTCAGGCCGCTGCGCGACCTTCTGCCCTATCTCATGCCGTACCGGTGGCGGATTGTGACCGCCCTGGTCGCGCTTTTGTGTTCGGCAACGGTCAGCCTGCTGGTGCCGCAGGCCCTGCGCATCATGATCGATCGCGGATTCCATACCGCCGATGCAGCGCGCATCGGTCCCTATTTCCTGCCGCTCGTCATCGCCTCCGGGCTGCTCGGTATCTTCACCGCCGTCCGCTTCTACTACGTCACTTGGATCGGCGAGCGGGTGATCGCGGACATCAGGAAGGCTGTGTTCGATCACGTGCTGTCGCTCACGCCGGCGTTCTTCGAGATCACCCGCACGGGCGAAGTCCTGTCGCGGCTGACCGCGGATACGACGCTGATCCAGACCGTGATCGGCTCCTCGGTTTCGGTGGCGATGCGCAACGCCGTCATGCTCGTCGGCGGGCTCGCGCTGCTCTTCGCCACCAGCGTCAAGCTCACCGCGATCGTGCTCGCCGCCGTGCTTCTCGTCTTGTTGCCGCTCATTCTGTTCGGCCGCTGGGTGCGCGCGCTGTCGCGCCGCACTCAGGACCGCATTGCCGACACAAGCGCACGCGCCAGCGAGACGATCAATGCGGTGCAGACCGTCCAGGCTTTCACGCAGGAGAACGCCGAGCGCGGCCGCTTCTCCCGCGCGGTCGAACTTTCGTTCGACGTTTCGATCCTGCGCACGCGCGCCCGCGCGGTGATGACTGCAGTGGTGATCTTCGCCATTTTTTCGAGCATCGTGGGCGTTGCCTATGTGGGCGCGCATGACGTGCTGGCCCAGACCATGACCGCCGGCCTGCTGGTTCAGTTCATCTTCTACGCTTTGATTGTGGGCCTTGGCGTGGGAGCGCTCAGCGAGATCTGGGGCGATTTGCAGCGCGCCGCAGGCGCTTCGGAACGGTTGATGGAGATTCTCCGCATCGAGCCCGAGGTGAAAGTGCCTCTTCATCCCGAGCGTGTGCCACAGCCCGCGCGGGGCGCGATTGCGTTCCACGACGTCACGTTTCGCTATCCGTCCCGGTTGGAGCATGCTGCGCTCGACGATTTTTCGCTCGAGGTGAAACTCGGAGAAGCGATCGCGCTTGTGGGGCCGTCGGGCGCCGGAAAGACCACCGTGTTTCAGCTCGCCTTGCGCTTCTATGCGCCGCAATCGGGCACCATTCTCTTCGACGGCATCGATATGGCGCGGCTCGATCCGGCGGAACTGCGCCACCACATCGGGCTCGTCGCCCAGGATCCCGTCATCTTCTCAGGCACGATCGCCGACAACATCCGCTACGGCCGCCACGAGGCGAGCGATGCGAAAGTGCGCGAAGCGGCAGAAGCGGCTGCCGCTGCCGAGTTCATCGAGATGCTGCCGATGGGGTATCAAAGCCTTGTCGGCGAACGTGGCACGACACTTTCGGGCGGCCAGCGCCAGCGCCTTGCGATCGCGCGCGCCATACTACGCGATGCGCCTCTGCTTCTGCTCGACGAAGCCACAAGCGCGCTTGATGCTGAAAATGAGCGCCTCGTGCAGACGGGTCTCACCAATCTGATGGCGGGGCGCACGACCATCGTCATCGCCCATCGCCTCGCGACAATCCAACGCCTGAAACGAATCGTCGTCATGGATGAGGGCCGCGTATTGATGGAAGGCAGCCACGCCGAGCTCGTCGCACGCGGCGGCCTCTATGCCCGTCTCGCCGACCTGCAGTTCACTACCGGCCTCGCCCGCGCGGGGTGACACCCTCGCGCAACCCCAGTTTCTGCGCCAGATACACATACGATAGCGCCCACATCTGGGCCTGCTCTTCATGCGTGGCGCCGGGTCCGTGGCCGCCTTCGAGGCTTTCGTAGAACAGCACGTCCTGTTTCATCGCCTCCATCTTCGCCGCCATCATTCGGGCGAACACCGGCGTGACGCGGTCGTCGCTGGTTTCGGTGATGAAGAGCACCGGTGGATATTTCACGCCCGGTTTGAGATTTTCGTAGGGCGAGTATTTCAGGATCGCGGCGCGCATCGCGGGATCGGCCGGATCTCCATATTCGCCGATCCAGGATGCGCCGGCGCCAAAATGCGTATAGCGCAGCATGTCGATCAGCGGGCGCTGGCAGACGACCGCGCCGAAGAGATCGGGACGCTCCACCATCGTCGCGGTCACGAGCAATCCGCCATTCGACGCGCCGACGCTGCCGATTTGTTTCGCCATTGCAAAGCCGCGGCGCGCGATATCCGCAGCGATGGCTTCGAAATCGTCAAAGGCGCGCTGGCGATGCGTCTTCAGCGCCGCCTGGTGCCAGGCGGGTCCGAATTCGCCGCCACCGCGGATGTTGGCCACGGCGATCGCGCCGCCCCTGGCGAGCCAGGTTTGCCCCGCGTCGAGCGGCCGGTGGCCGTCGTTCCAATACCAGGGCTCGAGCGACAATTCGAAGCCGCCATAGGAATACAGGATCGTCGGCACTGGTCCTTTCGCGGTCCTGGAATGAATCAGGAAATACGGAATCTTTGTGCCGTCCGCGGAAACTGCTTCGAACTGGTCGGATACGAGTCCGCGCGCGTCGAAGCGCTGCGGTTCGGATTTGATGCGGTCAGGCGCGGTTCGCCCCATGTAGGAGTACAGAGTTACCGGCTGCAGGAAACTTTCGAAGCTGAAATAAGCCTGCGATGTCCAGGCATCTGCGTCCGCGATGTGCGTCGAGCCGCCTGGCGGCAGACCGAGAATCGTGTCCGTCCATGCGGCCGCCGCGCTGGGACGAAATTCGTGGATTTTCCCGGTGACGTTCGCGAAGATCGACGCGTAGACCGCGTCTCGCCCCGGCGCGACATCCTCGATTGCGGCGCGCGCGTCCGGCGTGGTGAGCACGGTGTAGGTGGGCGACGTTTTTCTTTTCACGAAATCCAGCACGGGAAACGCCACAAGCGATCCTTTCGCGATTGGCTTGCCGCCTTTGGGCGTCCAGTCGTCGCGAAGGGTGAAGATCAGATTGCCGTCGGTGACGCCTTTCACATTCGCGCCAGGCGGCAGCGGCAGTTTCACTGTCCTGCCGTCCGGCGTCACAAAATAAAATTCCGACGTGAAGAAGGTGAGGCCGCGCTCCACCAGTGGCACGATGCCATATGGCCCGTGAAAGACCGTAGGCCGCGACGCGACATCGCTATTCTTGCCTGCGAAAATCGTTTTTGCGGCCGATAGCGGCTGACCGCGATGCCAGATCTTTACGAACCGGGGATAGCCGGACGTCGTCATCGAACCCGGACCAAAATCCGATCCGACAAGAATCGTATTATCGTCGAGCCAAGCGGCGTCCGATTTGGCAACCGGCAGTGAGAACCCGTCGATGACAAACGCCTTTTTGGCAACGTCATATTCGCGAACGGCCGACGCGTCGCCGCCGCCAGGAGACAGACGAACGAGACAGCGCTTCATGTTCGGCGCGCATTGCGCGCCCTGCCAGACCCAGGGTTCGTGTTCCGTCGCGTCGAGCCCGTCGACATCGAGCAGCACGTCCCAATCGGGTTGCGCGCGCGCGTAATCGGCAGCGGACATGCGCCGCCACACCCCGCGCACATGCGCACCATCCTGCCAGAAATTGAAGACGACGCCGTTCTCGATGCCCGGCATCGGGATGCGGTCTTTCGCATTGAGCAGTTTCAGGATCGCGTCGTAGTCCCTGCGGTACTCGGGATCGGCCTGGAGCGCGCCAAAGGTCTTGGCGTTCTGCGCCTTCGCCCAGGCAAGAGGCCTGGCGCCGTGAATGTCGGTCAGCCAGAGCCATGGATCCGGAGAATCGGGCGTAAGTTGCACGGAGCCCAAAGCGGCGCCGGCAAGTGCGATCGCCGCCACGAGTTGCAAGCAGGGATTTCGGAGATTCATGACCAGTCCCGTTACCGCTTGGCTGCCACACAGAATATTTCACGGCGGGGCGGCGTGGGATAGCGCTGCCGATTGATCCGGCCCGATCACATTGGTGCGAGCAATCAACGGAGACTCTGCGTTGCGAACGCCGACATGACTGTGGTGAATCGGATTCCGGGGAACGTCAGCGCGTTGCTTAACAAGCGCCGTCGCCAGTCATCGTAGTATGTGACCGGGCTTTGGCTGTTCTTTTCCTCCCCCAACGTGGGGGAGGTGGCCC
>PKWC01000008.1 GCA_003131925.1 Alphaproteobacteria bacterium
AATGCGAAAAGTCATTTCGACCGGATACCCGAACGGGCAATTGGTCAAATCGTCACCACAAAGATGCCCGTCGTCATAGAAAATGTCGCAAACAGTCCGCTCTTTGCGGATTGGCAGGCCGCCGAGCAGGGCAAGATCGGGTCGACAGTCTCGTTCATCGGCGTTCCGATCAAGGAGCGCGATCGGGTGATAGGTACCCTGACAATTGATCGGGTTTGGGACGGCAGCGCTGATTTCCGATTTGACGAGGACGTGCGATTTCTCGCAATGATTGCCAATCTGGCGGGTCAGACCGTGCGCTTGCATGAGGTCGTCGCACGCGATCGTGAACGCCTCATGACCGAACAGAGCCGCCTTGCGAAGGAACTGTCCGCAACCCGTGCAACAGACCACGAACCGCGCCAGCAGGGAATTCTTGGCGAAAGCGAGGCGATCCGCTCCGTTCTTGATAAAATTAAGATTGTGGCGCGCACCAACTCGACAGTTCTTTTGCGCGGTGAATCGGGGACCGGCAAGGAATTGTTCGCGCGTGCAACCCACGATCTCTCGCCACGCAAAAAGGGGCCTTTCATAAAACTCAATTGCGCCGCTCTGCCCGAATCGGTGCTGGAATCTGAGCTTTTCGGGCATGAAAAGGGTTCGTTCACGGGCGCGTTGGCGCAGCGTAAGGGCCGGTTTGAACTTGCCGATCATGGTACCCTGTTTTTGGATGAGATTGGTGAGATCTCGCCATCGTTCCAGGCCAAGCTTCTTCGCGTCCTCCAAGAAGGTGAATTTGAACGGGTCGGTGGCGTGCGGACGCTCAAGGTGGACGTTCGTCTGGTAGCGGCGACANNTAGGTGGCGTGCGAACGCTCAAGGTGGACTTTCGCCTGGTTGCCGCAACAAATAAGAATCTCGAAGAGGCCGTGACCCGTGGCGAATTCCGTGCTGATCTCTATTACCGGATCAATGTCGTATCGATCTCGCTTCCTCCACTACGGGATCGCCCGGATGACGTAATTCTTCTGGCGCGCGAATTCTTGCGACGATTCAATGAAGAGCATGGAACGCAACTGTCCCTGACAACGTCCGGCAAAGGGGTTCTTGAGGGCTGTTATTTTCCGGGAAATGTGCGGGAGCTCGAAAATTGCGTGCGGCGGACGGCCACGCTAGCGAAGGGCGAGAAGATCGTGGCGGACGACTTCGCGTGCCGTCACAACGAGTGTCTGTCTTCGACCCTTTGGAAGGGATCAGTGGCGACGACTGGCTCGTTTAATATAGTCCCTCGCAGAGAGCAAAACTCTCCTACCCAAAACGCTCCGGTCCGAGTCTTTCAGCCCCAAGACTCAGAGCATCAAGTCTCCCCGGCCCGAGTCTCCCTGCCGGAGAGGAGCTTGCCGTCGGCCGACGGCGATCTCATCAGCGAGCCGCCGGGTCCATGTCCTCAATCAGACACTTGCAGCGTATTGGACGGGGATGGGCAGGCAGAGCGGAAACGTTTGCTGGAAGCGATGGAGACGGCTGGCTGGGTGCAAGCCAAGGCCGCGCGCCTGCTTCAGCTGACGCCGCGCCAGATCGGCTACGCGCTCAGCAAACATAATATCCCGCTCAAGAGATTTTAGCACATTTAGCACATGCGGTGGCCCGGAATTCGCGTGAGAACTTTGCTGCGTCCAGTCCAATGTTTGGATCCTTGACGCCTTTGCCAAACCCGACGGAGAACTGTCAGGATTCCGACGTCGCGTCGAGCCGGCCCCCTGGCCGCAAGCGGCAGAATTCAAAAGCTGATGATTAATCATTGGCTTGCTGACATGGCATAACGCTTGCTGTTTTGTGTTTGGAAACAATTGCTGGATTCAAATTCGCTTTCACACCGGTTCACCGNNGCGAGGCTTTTGTCATGTGCGAAGGCACGGGAGAAGCTTGAGGTAGCTTTGCGGAGCCAGTGTGGCGGCGAACCCGCCCAAGGGAGATGGCCATGGCCTACAAAATCATCACTTCACAATGCACGGGCTGCAGCATTTGCGAATTCGAATGTCCCAATGCCGCGATTTCGATGAAAGGGGACACATTTGTCATCGATCCAAAAAAGTGTACCGAATGTGAAGGTTCCTTCGACCGGCCAAAATGCGATGAAGTGTGTCCTGTCCCCAACACCTGTGTCCCGGCCTAGCACTATGGCAGCCGTTCCAGGGTCAGTTAGGATGGTTGATGAATGAGGTCAGCGAGGCTTCTGATGGGCACGGCGGTTTCGTGCGTTGCCAGGCTCACCGCCACAGGCCGATGCCGAAACCGTGTTCTTGCCGGAGCCATACCTTNNCGCCGGTGCCGAATTCGCGGTCATCATAGGTGTCCGCGATCACAGGAATCTCGCGGTCCATCAGCGGCAGCATCACGCTCTTGCCTATGAGTGCCGCAGCTTGTCGCCAGATGGGGATAGTTTGCGGGTCACGACCGAAGATCCTCTGACTCGAAAGAACGGATTCCATGAAAATAATGATTCGTCGCTCCCCCGAGACCGGTCTTTCGATCTATGTGCCGAAAAAGGATCTCGAGGAGCCGATCATCGAATCCGAGCACGAAACACTATGGNNTGCTTGCCCTTCCAGCAATGGCGTCCGATACGCAGCTGCCGATAACCGTCAATGCGCGCAAATGCGGTGGCGGTGAAGAGGAGTCGTGACGGATGAATGCTCCCCTCCCCCCGCCTATTGAGATGTTACAGCAGGTAGACGCGGAAGCGGCGCTCGTCGCTCTCGCCGCTCCCTTGCGCGCCGGAACAATCGTTCCGTATCTCGGACCGGCGCTTGCTTCGTTGTCGAAGCCAACTGCCCCAAT
>PKWC01000151.1 GCA_003131925.1 Alphaproteobacteria bacterium
CCCACTTTCCCCCGCTCTTGTGGAGCGCGAACACGTTTCCGCCGTCGTAGGCATCGCCGGTCCAAGTCGTGCCGTAGAAAACTCCGTCCGGACCGCGGATCGGTCCCGTAAAAGGCGTGGAACCATTGCTGCCGTCGAATGTAACGAGCGTCTTTTCTTTCCAGGAACCGCCTTTGTTTGTCAGTTTGAAGACCTGTCCGTCGCCCGCTTTCCCGTCGCCCGCGCCGGTTCCGTTAAGCGATCCGCTCTTGAAGTATAATGTTCCGCTGGGATAGCCCGTCCCGGAATTCGGAAAGCTGTAGAGCACGGTTTCAGTTGCCGCTGCGGCAGGCAGCGCCAATGCGGCCAGAGCCGCGAAGCCAATCGCAATCCGATTGACGGAAAGACGTTTCATCTGGAACACCGCGTGCAGCAAGAGAACGCTGGTCGGGCAACCTTACACCATTACTGCGTTCGGAGCAAACCTGGCTGCGACTTCTCTCTGCAGGAGTCCGCTTCGGCAGCGGCGTTTGCGCAAGTATCCTCCAAGGGTTTTAGGACGCTCCCGATAGGCTTTCTGTCTAACCCATTGGAATTTCAGCGGCACACAGGGTAGTGGGAAGGCAACGCGGCGATGGCGATTCATCGAATTGGGCGCTGAATTCTTTTCTCATTGTCGAGCAGGGCACGTTGTCGAGCACGGCACACGCTTTACTTGCGCGCAAACTCCTGCCTGATCTTCACCATATGAGCGAGCCACAAGCGAGCAAGCGACTGCCTGCAGCATCGATTTCGACCGACGGCATCACGCGCACTTTCTGGATCGCGATCGCGCTCGCCGGAACAAGCGCCGCCTATGCCGTCAGTGGCGCGCGCGACCTCGTCTACGACGGCTCCTTCTATCTGCTCGGCATCGCCTCGCACGGCGCGTTTCAGCTCTTCGAGCCCGGCCGCGTATCGGTGCAGCTTCTGCAGCAAGGTTTTGCAGTCATCGGCACGCGGCTCGGCATTCACGATTTGTGGACGCTCGGCCGGCTCTTCTCGCTCGGCGCATCGGGCTGGCCGATCGTGCTGACCGCGCTTTGCTGGTTCGTCCTGCCGCGCGCGGAAAAGAGCTGGATCGTCGGACCGCTTGTCAACCTCGTATTCGCCATTCCCGCGACGAGCTTCATCGGCATCGGTGAGGGCGTGATCGCGTCCTGTCTGTTGTGGCTTGCCTTCCTGCTCGCCTGGTTTCGCATGGATCGGAGTTGGGGCGCCCTCGCCACAATCGTCGCAGCGATCGCTTGCGCGTTCTCGCACGAATCCGCAATGCTCTGTCTCGTCCTGATCGCTGCGCTTGCGGCGTCGCGGGTCCGCAACGCGAGGGGATTTGTGCGCGCCGCCGCAATCGTCGCCGCAGTCGTCACGGCAGCCGGCGCCTTTTATATGCTGCGCTGGATCGTCTTTCCGCGCAGCGCCACCGAGCGCAGCGACTTCCTCGTCAGTCTTCTCGGCGGATTCCTGGGAACGACTCGCGCGCCCAATCTTTGCGCGCTCGCGAGCGTTGCCGTAGCCGCCGCAATCCTGTTGTCGCAAAACAGGCGGTTTCGCGCGGCAGCGGCCGGTCTCTGCCTTGCGGTGTTGGTGCTTTTGCTCCTGTTTCTCGTTGCAATGCCCGGGGACACGATAGCGCCAAGCCGCTTCTTTGCCGCGCGCGGCCTGCCTGTCGCGCTCACGACTCTGATTGCGTTCGTCTTTCTCCTGATGAAGCGGCGCGGGGTCTCCCCGGCGCAATTTGCCAATCTGCCCCTTCTTGCGGTCCTTCTCGGCCTCTCCGTATTCCAACCGCTCGCGCAGGCGATCATGACCGAGAATTGGAACGCGTATGTGCACGACCTTCGCGGAGTCGTGAGCTCGCGGCACGGAACCGTCACTCACACGGACGCGATGCACGCACTCGACGCCAACGGCGCGCGCTTTCGCCGCGAGCTTCTCGAATCCTGGAGCGTCGAACCGCTCAGCATCGTGCTCGCGCCGCATGGCCACGTCACGGCCGTCGTCGAACCCGCGCCCATGGCACGCTGGACTCCATATCACCTCGACGATCCCGCGGCCCTGCCGCGAGCGCCGGGACTCGATTGGTCCGGCTTTGCGTCTGTTCAACGTTGAACAAGGGCGGCCATATTCGTAGACAGTAGAGCCTGCTCTTCCTATCTTGGAGCCATGCGCGCGCGCCTGATTCCCGCATGAGCAAATCCGGCAACTCCGGGCGTCCCCGCCCGGCCGTGCTTTGCATCCTCGACGGCTGGGGCTCGAGGCCCGACGCAGAAGACAATGCGATCACGCGCGCCGAACCCGAGAACTATCAGCGCATGCTCGCCGACTGCCCGCATGCGCTTCTCGCCACGTCGGGCCGTGCCGTAGGCCTGCCCGCGGCGCAGATGGGGAATTCTGAAGTTGGCCACATGAACATCGGCGCCGGCCGCATCGTGGTGCAGGATCTGCCGCGCATCGACGATGCGATCGCCGACCACAGTCTCGCCAGGCGCCCCGCGCTGCTCGACCTCATCGTGAAGGCAAAAAAGGCCAAGGGGACGGTGCACCTCATGGGGCTCGTTTCGCCGGGCGGTGTGCATTCGCATCAGGACCACATCGTGGCGCTGGTGCGGGCGCTTGCCGGCGCCGGCTTGCGGGTGAGCATTCACGCCTTTCTTGACGGGCGCGACACGCCACCCAGGAGCGCGAAGGGTTTCATGCACCTGTTCGAGAGCGCCATTGCAGGCCTTGGCGACGCGCGCATCGCCACCGTGTCGGGCCGCTACTACGCGATGGACCGCGACAAAAGATGGGACCGCGTGGAGAAGGCGTACAACGCGATCGCTGCGGGCCAGGGCCGCAAGAGCCGCACGGCCGATGAAGCGATTGCAGAGTCGTACCGCGAGAATATCGGCGACGAGTTCGTTGTGCCCGCCGCGATCGGCGACTATGCCGGAATGAAAGACGGCGACGCATTGGTGTTCTCAAATTTTCGCGCCGACCGGGCGCGGGAAATCTCCACCGCTCTGATCGATCCAGAATTCGACGGCTTCAGGCGCGAACGAATCGTCAAATTCTCCGCCGCCGCCGGCATGACCGAGTATTCCGGGCCGCTGACCAGATTTATGAGCGCGCTGTTCCCGCCCGACGACGTCTCCGCGACGATAGGCGAAGTCGTATCCGGGCTCGGGCTGAAGCAACTTAGGATCGCCGAGACCGAGAAATACGCCCATGTCACCTTCTTCCTGAATGGCGGACGCGAGGAGTCCTTCGCGGGCGAGGACCGGATTATGGTGCCGAGTCCGCATGTCGCCACCTACGACAAACAGCCCGAGATGTCGGCCTTCGAAGTCACCGACAGGCTCGAGACGGCGATCGCGTCGGACAAATACGATCTGATCGTCGTCAACTACGCCAACCCCGACATGGTCGGACACACGGGCGATCAAGGCGCAGCGGAAGAGGCCGTGCGGGTGATCGATACCTGTCTCGGCCGGCTGCGCACAGCGGTGGAGAAGGCCGGCGGCGTCCTTCTCGTGACTGCGGATCACGGCAATGCGGAAATGATGCGCGATCCGGAAACGGGCGAGCCGCACACGGCGCACACGACTTTCGATGTGCCGATCATCGTCGTGAATGCGAAGCGGCCGCTGAAGCTGACTGCAGGCCGGCTTGCCGACGTGGCGCCCACCCTTCTCGACCTGATGGGAATCGACAAGCCGGTCGAGATGGCGGGCCACTCGCTCGCGCGGATGGAGGCCCATGAGGGTGCTCTCGCTTCATGAAAGAAATTCCATGTGGAGATCGCGGCCGAAATGAAAGGATTTTTTAGCGCAGAGGATGCAGAGGATACGCAGTGGGCGCAGATGAAATGGTTGCGCGCTCTTGGCGCGCGCCTCTTCTTCCACCGTGTCCTCCGCGCATCCTCTGCATCCTCTGCGCTAAAGCCTTTCTTCTCCACGATCTTCGTGTTCGCAGTCATGGGCTCGTTGCCGGTTGCGCCGGCGAATGCGGGAACGGATTCTCTCCCGGGCGCGGTGCCGGCGTCGTCGGCGGGGCGGCTTCCCAGCACATCGGAGCAGTATCGGGCCTTGCAGCAGGAAATCGCGAAATCGCGGCCCGCGGTGGAGGAAGCCAGGAACCGCAGCGATGTTCTCAATGCCCAGGCCGCCGATCTCAAGCGCCGCCTGATCGCAACCGCCGCGCGGGTGCAGGAACTGGAAGAGGAAAATCTCCGGCTCGGCGCCGATGTCGCAAGATTGTCGAAGGACGACGAGGTGCTCACTGCGAGCTTCCGGCGCCAGCGAGCGCAGGTGGCTGCCCTGCTCGCAGTTCTCGAGCGCGTGCAGCACGACATGCCGCCGGTGATGGTAATTCGCGCCGACGATGCGCTGGCGGGCGCTCATGTTTCCATGCTGCTGGGCGCGGGGCTGCCACGCCTCTATAGCGCCGCGGCGGAACTGTCGCACAGACTAGATCTGCTCCGGCGCACGCGCGCCGATCTCGTGCGCCGCCGCGAAGACGCGGCGCGCAACACCACCGCGCTCGCCGGCGCGCGCGACGATCTCGATCAACTTCTCGCGACGAAATCCCGGCAGGCCGGCAACGCCGGCGCGCAATACGCCGAGCTCGCTTCGAAGCTGGAGGCGGTTGCCGACCAGGCTGTGAGCCTCGAATCTCTTCTCAGGAAGGTAGCGCTATTGCGGTCCGCGCCTTCCACACAGAGCCTGATGATCGTTACTGCACCGGCGGCTGCGGCCAATCAAAAACTACGGCGTGGCGCTTTTCTCAGGCCAGTCATGGGCAGCATGGTCGAGGGCGACGGCGAACCCGCCGGCGCGCCACGCGCGCCGGGCGTGAGCTTTCTTGCCCCAGTTTCCGCCCAAGTCGTCGCGCCTGCCGATTCGAAGGTGCTTTTTGCCGGCCCTTACCATAAAACAGGTCAAGTCTTGATCTTGCAGATGACGGACAGATACGATCTTGTGCTTGCGGGCCTCGATCGTGTCGAAGTACGGACAGGCGATCAGTTGCTGGCAGGCGAACCGGTCGGCAGAATGCCGCGAAATGGTGCGGAAAACCGGCTCTACTTTGAATTGCGGGAAAACGGAAAAGGCGTCAATCCGGCGCCGTGGCTGGAAGTCGAACTGAGAAAGGCGACAAGATCATGAAGCGTTTCGCGTTTGTGGGCGTCGGGATGGTGGCAGGCTTTTCTGCCGCGCTGATGCTTTTCCCGGCAGCTCATGGCGCAAACGATTCCGCCTACAAGCAGCTCGATCTGTTCAGCGACGCGTTCGAGCGCGTGCGCGCGGACTACGTCCACCCTGTGGAAGACGGCCAGCTCGTCACCTCGGCCATAGAAGGCATGGTGTCCGGACTTGATCCGCATTCGAGCTATATGGATGCAAAAGCGTTCGCCGACATGAAGATTCAGACCAAAGGCCAGTTCGGCGGCCTCGGCATCGAGGTCACGATGGAGGACGGACTCGTCAAGGTGATCTCCCCGATCGACGACACGCCGGCCGCTCGCGCCGGCATCAAGCCGGGTGACTACATCGCCGCAATCGACAGTACGCCCATCCAGGGCATGTCGCTGAACGACGCCATCGAGAAGATGCGTGGGCCGGAAGGCTCAAAGATTTCACTGACCATACTGCGTAGCGGCGCCAAGAAGCCCTTCGACGTGGCGCTGACGCGCGCGATCGTGCAGGTGGACAGTGTGAAATTCCATCGCGAGGGCGATATCGGCTACATCCGCCTCAGCGCCTTCAACGAAGCGACGGCGCCGGGGCTGGAGCGTGCGGTGCGCGACCTGAAGCGGCAGATCGGACCCGGCCTCAAAGGCTATGTGCTCGATCTCAGGAACAATCCCGGCGGTCTGCTCGATCAGGCGATCCAGGTCTCGGACGACTTCCTCAACTCCGGCGAAATCGTTTCAACAAGGGGCCGCCACTCCGACGACACGGCGCGCTATGACGCAAAAGCCGGCGACATCGGCGACGGGAAGCCGATCATCGTCCTCGTCAACGCCGGCACCGCTTCGGCATCGGAGATCGTGGCTGGCGCGCTTCAGGATCACAAGCGCGCGACGATCGAAGGCATGACGTCGTTCGGCAAGGGCTCTGTGCAGACGATCATCCCGCTGGGCGAGGGAGGTGGCGCTCTGCGCCTCACGACAGCGCGTTATTATACGCCATCTGGTCATTCCATTCAGGCGACCGGCATCGTTCCCGACGTGGCCGTCGCGGAAGGCGACGAGGACGAAACCGCCGCCAGGCTCGAGCATTTGAGTGAAGCCAATCTGCCGGGACATCTCAACGGGGAAGGCGGCGCCAAGAAAACGGCCCCCCAGATCATTCATCCGCCGGCCGGCAAGAAGATTGAAGACTTCCAGCTCTCTTATGCGTTGGACCTCTTGCGCGGCAAGCTGGCGATGAGCGCTTCCAACAAGAGCGCCGCGGCAAATTGAGCGCACCGCCAGCAGAATGACCGTTCGCGGACAAGGACTGACGGGCAAAGGATAAGTCTGCATGCGGCGAATGGCTCTCACGGCTCTGGGTGCGGCGGCGGGATTCGCCGCTGGCATGATTGCGTTGCCTCTCGCCAGAAGTGCGACGGACGGCGACGCGCAATCGGCATACAAGGCGCTGGATCGTTTCGGCGCGGCGTTCGCGACCGTGCGTGCGGATTATGTCGAGACGCCCGACGATCGGAAGATGATCGAGAGCGCGTTGAACGGCATGATTTCCGATCTCGATCCGCATTCGAGCTACTTCGACCCGAAAACTTTTGCCGACATGCAGGTCAAGACTTCGGGGACCTATGGTGGCGTGGGTCTGGTGATCTCCGCTGAGGAAGGCATCATCAAGGTTGTTTCGCCCATCGATGACACGCCGGCCTCGCACGCGGGAATCAAGGCAGGCGACACGATCCTCGCGATCGACGGGCGCGGCCTCCAAGGCCAGACCCTCGACAAGGTCCAGGACATGCTGAGAGGCGCGGCGGGCACCAAAGTCGGCCTCACGCTGCTTCGCGCGGGAAACCAAAAATCCTTCGAGGTCGGGCTGACGCGCGCCGCCATCCAGGTCGAAGCGGTGAAGTTTCACCGCGAAGGGGACGTAGGATACATCCGCATTCCGGCCTTCAACGAGGAAACGAGCGACGGAGTTCAGGCGGCGGTCAGGAGTCTCAAGAGTCAGATTGGCCCGCGTCTCAAAGGCTTCATCATCGATTTGCGAGACGATGGCGGCGGCGTTCTCGACCAGGCGATTGCCGTTTCCGATGATTTTCTGGATGCGGGCGAGATCGTTTCGACGCGCGGGC
>PKWC01000121.1 GCA_003131925.1 Alphaproteobacteria bacterium
TCAGCGCGTCGACGGCGTCGCGCGGCGACATCGAAGCGAAGCGGTCGATGTCGGCCGGCGAGCCGCCGAAGCCGGCGCGGCGCAGCAGGTGCGCGGCGAGGCGGCGGTTCCATGGGCCGGCGTACGGCAGCAGCGCGGCCGACGCATCGAGCGTCCCGGCCGGGCGGTAAGAGGCGGGGGCGGTCGTACTTGCAGCCACGACGCAATGATAACGCGAAACGATCCCAACCCGCTCTCAGGGATGGATATTCTCACACGGGCTTAAAACGTAGCGCCGTGAGCCTGCTCGCCACCCGGGTCGATAATCGCTCCGACGACTTCCAGCGTAACGCCGACGCGATGACCGCGCTCGCCGGCGACCTGCGCGAACACCTCGCGCGCGCGCGCATCGGCGGCGGGCCGGTCGCAGTCGAGCGGCATCGCAAGCGCGGCAAGCTTACCGCGCGCGATCGCATCGATCGCCTCGTCGACCCCGGCACGCCGTTCCTCGAACTTTCGGCACTGGCCGCCAACGGGATGTACCGCGACGACGCGCCGGCGGCGGGGATCGTGACCGGCTTCGCGACGATCGTAGGGACCGACTGCATGGTTGTCGCGAACGACGCGACGGTCAAGGGCGGCACCTACTATCCGATGACGGTGAAGAAGCATCTGCGCGCCCAGGAGATCGCGCGCGAGAACCGGCTGCCCTGCGTCTATCTCGTCGATTCCGGTGGCGCGAATCTTCCCAACCAGGCCGAGATTTTTCCCGACCGCGAGCATTTCGGACGCATCTTCTACAATCAGGCGAATTTATCGGCTCTCGGCATTCCCCAGATCGCCGCCGTGATGGGCTCCTGCACGGCAGGCGGGGCTTACGTGCCGGCCATGTCCGACGAGACGATTATCGTTAAAGGTCAGGGCACCATCTTCCTTGGCGGGCCGCCACTCGTGAAAGCTGCAACAGGCGAGATTGTGAGCGCGGAAGATCTGGGTGGAGCGGAGGTTCACGCACGCGTTTCAGGAGTGGCTGATCACTACGCCAACGATGACAGGCATGCGCTTGCCATCGTTCGCCGCATCGTCGCGAATCTGAACGCCACAAAATCACCCGATATTGCGTGCGCAGAACCGAAGCCGCCGCTCTACGATATCGCGGAGCTTGACGGGATCGTTCCGCAATCGCTGTCGATCCAGTACGACGTTCATGAGGTGATCGCCAGGCTGGTGGACGGTTCGGTTTTCGACGAATTCAAACGGTTTTACGCGCCGACCATCGTTACGGGTTTCGCCCATATCGAGGGAATGCCGGTCGGAATCGTGGCGAACAACGGCATTCTGTTTTCCGAATCCGCTCTCAAAACCGCGCATTTCATCGAGCTGTGCTGCCAGAGAAGGGTGCCGCTGCTTTTCCTGCAGAACATCGCCGGCTTCATGGTCGGACGGAAATACGAGACGGGTGGAATCGCCAAGGACGGCGCGAAAATGGTCACCGCCGTCGCGTGCGCGGCGGTTCCGAAGATTACGGTTCTGATCGGCGGCTCCTACGGCGCGGGAAATTACGGCATGTGCGGGCGCGCCTACTCCCCGCGGTTTCTCTTTTCGTGGCCGAACTCCCGCATCTCGGTGATGGGGGGCGAGCAGGCCGCAAGCGTGCTCGCGACCGTCAAGCGTGACGGCATGGAATCGCGCGGTGAGAGCTGGAGTGCCGCGGACGAAGACGCGTTCAAGGCGCCGATCCGCGCACGTTATGAGGAGGAGGGTAACCCCTATTATGCCACCGCGCGACTGTGGGACGACGGCATCATTGCGCCGGCCGACACGCGCAGGGTTCTGGCCTTGGCGCTTTCCGCCTGCCTCAACGCGCCGATTCCCGACAGCCGCTTCGGCGTTTTTCGGATGTAACGCCGCGTGCCGCCGCTTTTCCGCAAGCTGCTGATCGCCAATCGCGGCGAAATCGCAATCCGGGTCGTTCGCACGGCGCGTCGTCTCGGCATTGCGACGGTCGCCGTCTATTCGGACGCGGACGCGAGTGCGGCGCATGTGGAAGCAGCCGACGAAGCCGTTCGCATCGGCGCGGCTCCGCCGCGCGAGAGCTACCTGAACATCGACGCGGTGATTTCGGCGGCCAGGAAATGCGGAGCCGATGCCGTTCATCCGGGCTACGGATTTCTTTCCGAGAATGCCGAATTCGCGGAAGCCTGTGCCTCTGCTTGCATTGCCTTTATTGGTCCGCCTCCCGCCGCAATCCGCGCGATGGGATTGAAGGATCGCGCCAAGAAACTGATGGCCAAGGCGGGCGTCGCGGTGGTGCCGGGCTATCTCGGCGCAGAGCAATCATTGGAGAAACTGTCGCAAGAAGCCGAGCGAACCGGCTTCCCGGTTCTTATCAAGGCGGTCGCCGGGGGTGGGGGCAAGGGGATGCGCCGGGTCGACGCTCCGGATGAATTTGCAGGCGCGCTGGAAGGGGCGAAGCGCGAGGCGCAGTCTGCTTTCGGCGACGACCGGGTTTTGATCGAGAAATACGTTACGCGTCCACGCCATATCGAAGTGCAGATTTTCGCCGACACGCAGGGCAATGCGGTGCATCTGTTCGAGCGTGACTGCTCGTTGCAACGCCGGCACCAGAAGGTGATCGAGGAAGCGACGGCGCCGGGGATGAGCAAATCGATGAGGGCGGCGATGGGCGCAGCCGCCGTAGCGGCCGCCAAAGCAGTGAATTATGTCGGCGCAGGCACGGTCGAATTCATTGCGGATGCGTCGGAAGGCCTGAAGGTCGATCGCTTCTGGTTCATGGAAATGAACACGCGATTGCAGGTCGAGCATCCCGTCACCGAAATGATCACTGGTCTCGATCTTGTGGAGTGGCAATTGCGGGTGGCGGCAGGCGAACCGCTCCCCTGGAAACAGGACGAACTTCGCTCGCGCGGCCACGCCATCGAGGCGCGACTCTACGCCGAAGATCCGCAGAGCGGCTTCCTGCCTTCCGTGGGCCAGCTCGAGCGGCTTCGGCTTCCGCAGGCGGGCGACGGTGTGCGGGTCGATACCGGGGTACGCGAGAACGATCGCGTGACCATGTACTACGATCCGATGATCGCCAAGGTGATCGCCTGGGACGAAGTTCGCGAAACCGCCGCCGCAAAACTCGCCGAGGCGCTCAGCGAAACAGAAATCGCCGGCGTGCGTACGAATGCGGGGTTCCTCGTCCGCGCGCTGCGCCATCCGGACTTCCTCGCCGGCGACGTGGACACCGGTTTCATCGACCGTCATCGGGACGCGTTGCTGCGCAGACCTCCGGACGCGCAACTTTTTGCGCGAGCCGCGTTGCTCGTCGTCGATGACCGTGGCCGCCGCGCGCGCCGGAACGACCCCTGGGACGCACAGGACGGATTTCGCCTGGCAAGCGAAGCGAGGGAGACGATCGAACTCGCATGCGACTCGGCGCGTGCATCGATTGTCGTTGTTCATCACCGCGGCGGCGGACTCCGCATCGAGATCTCCGGACAACCGGTCGTTCCGCTGACGCACGCGGGCGCGATACGGCTTGCGTCCGGCGAGATCGCCGTCATGGCGGAAGGCAACAGCTGGATTTTTGCAGTCGAGGACCCGTTCGGGGAAGACGATTCCGCGATTGCTTCCGCCGACCGGCTTCTGGCGCCAATGCCGGGCAAGATCGTGCGCGTATTCGCGCGCGCGGGCGAGAGGGTGAAACGCGGTCAACCTCTCGTCGTGCTCGAGGCGATGAAGATGGAAAATACCCTGGTCGCGCCCGCCGATGCCGAGATTGCCGCTCTGGAGGTCGCTGCCGGAGATCAGGTGGATGGCGGCGCTGTTGTCGTGCGCTTTGTGCTGCCACGGGACTCCGCCGCCACATGACACTTCATCTCATCAAGCTTTGCGTGGGAGTCGAATCGCTCGAGGACCTGGCGCGTTGGCAGATGGGCCGCGTGGCTGCAATTCGAAAAAGAAAGGGCAGGCCGGAACTCGTTCACGTGACCCGACAGACGCCGAAGCGTTCGCAGGAACTCCTCGACGGCGGCTCGCTCTATTGGGTCATCAAGGGCCAGATTGCCGCACGCCAAAGGTTTCTCGACATCAGGCCGGCGCGAAGCAAGGACGGTGTTCCCCGATGCGGCCTGGTCTACGAGCCGAAGCTTGTTCCCACCTTGCGGCGCGCCCATCGGCCATTTCAGGGCTGGCGCTACCTCGAT
The DNA here is from genome assembly GCA_003131925.1 of Alphaproteobacteria bacterium. Taxonomy (GTDB): domain Bacteria; phylum Pseudomonadota; class Alphaproteobacteria; order Micropepsales; family Micropepsaceae; genus Rhizomicrobium. The sequence continues at coordinate 4,191 of PKWC01000121.1, forward strand.
CCGAAAGCAGCTCCCCCTGACGCCAGTACGTTGGCGGGCGCAAAGGGCTTGCCTCCACAATTGCGCGCGGAACTCGCGGAACTCGGCTTGCTGTAGACGGGGACCTGCATGGGACAACGCGATTGGACGACTGTACCTCTGAATCAAGTCGGATTTTACAATTGCGTTCTGCAAGGCCGGCGCGAGCCCGCGATTATGCGCTGGGGTCTCATGCCGTAATGGTCGAAGGACGACAGGGCCGGCGCACCGGAAGGGGTTCGAACCCCTGACCTCCAGATTCGTAGTCTGGCGCGAAATCGAGGGTTTCTGCCGCCTCTTGTCCGTTCCTTTTGTAACATCCACGTTTAGGCCGGCTAGCCTCCACGGGCATGGCCGTGACCCTGGGCTGAGCCGCAACAGACATTCCGCGGTTGATGTTTCGCGCAGCGTGATCATCGGCGGGGCAACTCCGCGCATGATTTGAAAAACTAATTATGATCGCGATTGAATCAGTCTCCGACGTCTGTCATGATCTGCTACTGTTGGCCATCACGCCGTGGGGGACTCGATGCGTCGAACTCTCGTTGTTTCGTGGACACATCTGCTGCTCTGGGGGCTGGCGCTATCGCCGATGTTATGCGGCAACGCCTGCGCCGCAGACTTTCGCACACTCTACAGCTTCGGCGCGGTCGCAGGAGGCCTGGATCCCACTGGCGGTCTGATCGCGGATGAGGCCGGCAAGTTCTATGGAACGACTACCGAAGGCGGCAATGGAACAGCTTGTGGCACTCAAGGCTGCGGCGTGGTGTTCAGGCTGAAACGGGATGGTTCTGAGAAGGTACTTTACAATTTCCAGGGTGGAAATGACGGCTGGTCGCCATCTGGGAGACTGCTCGCAGATGAGTCCGGAAACCTCTATGGAACGACGGAGTTCGGTGGTGGCAATACGTGCGGAATTTATGGCCAAGGCTGCGGCACGGTGTTCCGGGTTTCGCCAGATGGGACAGAGACGGTGCTATATGCCTTTATGGGCGGAAAGAACGACGGCGCAACCCCGCAAGCAGGTCTGATCGCTGATCAGGTAGGCAACCTTTACGGCACGACGTTGGCTGGCGGCGGAGGAACCTGCACAAGCGTTTTCGGCGATGGCTGCGGCGCGGTCTTCGAACTTGCTCCGAGCGGCACCGAGACTTTGCTCCACGCCTTTACCGGGGGAACACGAGATGGCGCAAGCCCCTCGTCTGCACTCATAACTGATCAGGCAGGTAATCTGTACGGAGTGACAGACTACGGTGGCGGCCAAGGCTGTAGCGGCAACGGTTGCGGCACAGTGTTCAAGCTTGCGCCCGATGGCACGGAAACCGTGTTGCACGTTTTCACCGGCGGAAGAAAAGACGGCGAGTTCCCACAGGGCGCGTTGATCGCGAACCAGGCCGGAAATCTTTACGGGACGACAGTCGGAGGCGGACACGAAAACAGACGCTGTGGCGACCTTCGCTGCGGCACCGTGTTCAGGCTCGCTCCGGATGGGACGCTGACGTTGCTGCACGCCTTCCAAGCAGGAAAATACGACGGCCAGTTTCCTGCAGGCGGTCTGGTCGAAGATATGGCTGGTAATTTTTACGGAACGACGGAAGCAGGTGGTCATGGCCGCCATATCAGAAACGGGGGCGGCTGCTTTCCGTATCAGGGCTGCGGCACAATATTCGAGCTTGCGGCCGATGGCGCTGAAACGGTGCTGTACAGGCTGAAAACCACGGATGGACGTCTTCCAGTGGGTGGTTTGATAGCGGACAAAGCTGGCAATTGTTATGGCGTCACTGAATTGGGCGGAGGCAACGGCTGCGGTTACGGTTGCGGCACGGTCTTCAAATTGAAGCCCTAACCTGGCGCGCACCCCCACCTGTTTGGCACGCCATCCTGTGTCTACACCGGCATGTTATCGATGAGCCTGGTCCCGCCGATTGTTGCTGCAGCGAGCACGCGCATGTTGCCGATGGGGCCGTCGAGCTGGGACAGTGTCGCCGCGTCACGGATGGCGACATAGTCGACAGTATCAAAACCAGCTTCGAGCAGCGCGGCTTGGCCGGATCTTTCGCCTTCGGCGATCGAAACGCCCGACTGTATTTCCGTAGCTACTTGACCAAGCACGCGGTTCAGCTGTCCCGCGATGCGGCGTTCGTTCGTCCCAAAATATGCGTTGCGGGACGACAGGGCGAGGCCGTCGGATTCCCGAACGATCGGGGCGCTCAATATCTCGGTAGCGAGGCCGAGATCGAGAGCCAGCCGGCGAACGACGAGCAGCTGCTGGTAATCCTTTTCGCCAAAGACGGCGATGTCCGGGGTCGCGGCAATCAGGAGCTTGGCGACAATCGTGGCCACGCCGGAAAAGAAATGGGGGCGGAATTCGGCCTCGAGCCCCCGCGCCGGTCCCGCGACTTCGATTCTGGTCGCAAAGCCGTGCGGGTAAAGCTCGCCCAAAGGCGGGGCAAACACGATGTCCGTCCCGCCAGCGCTCGCCAGCCTGGTATAGTCCTCTTCGATATTCCGCGGATAGCGTTCGAAATCTTCGTGCGGTGCAAACTGAAACGGATTTACAAAAATGCTGACGACCACGCGATCCACGCGATTTCTTGCCAATGCAACAAGCGAAAGATGCCCGGCGTGCAAGGCGCCCATGGTTGGAACTAGGCCAATACGCTGGCCATTGCGCCGCCAATTTTCCGTCAGAGCCCGCAATTCGCCAACGCTCGTGATGGTCGTAGGGCTTTGCATGCCGCGAGATTAGCTTTTCTTCGGTCGGACGCGCTAGAAACGTCCGGGTATTTTCGGACCGTTCACTGCCAATGAGTCTTGCTGCATCGCGACAGGCCATCTCGCGGGCCTCGCTCGCCGACGAAGAGACGCTGTCAGACGATCTGATCGCGCGCGCCCGGCTTTCGCCAGGCGAACGCGCGGCAACCGAGGCGCTGGCTTCCGAACTCGTCCGGCGAATTCGCCAGGCGCGCGACAGGCGCAGCGCAGTGGATGCCTTTACCCAGGAATACGCGCTGTCGAGCGAGGAGGGCGTCGTGCTCATGTGCCTCGCGGAGTCGCTGCTGCGCGTTCCCGACGCCGCGACCGCGGACAGACTCATCCGCGACAAGATAGGAAGCGGCGACTGGGGCAGCCATCTCAATCGATCGACATCCCTGTTCGTCAACGCATCGACATGGGCGCTGATGCTGAGCGGCCGCGTGGTTACGCTCGACGAAGCGGCAAAATGGGACTTCGCGGGTGTCTGGAAGCGGTTGATCACCCGATCCGGCGAACCCGTCATCCGCCAGGCGGTGACGTTCGCGATGAACATCCTCGGCCGCCAATTCGTGCTTGGCCGGACCATCGGCGAAGCCTTGCGCAATGCAAAGCCAAAGATGGACGAAGGCTATCGTTTTTCTTTCGACATGCTCGGTGAGGCCGCCTATACGCGCGACGACGCCGCGCGTTACTACAAAGCCTATGACGATGCACTCGGCGCCATCGCCGCTCACAGGCCGGATCTGCAATCCTCCATATTGGAGCGGCCGAGCATCTCGGTGAAATTGTCGGCGCTGCACCCCCGCTACGAATGGGTGAAGCATGCGCGGGTGATGTCGGAACTCCTGCCAAGGCTCGTCACGCTAGCGACGAAAGCACGGGCCGCAAACCTCGCCGTGACCGTCGACGCGGAGGAATCCGAACGGCTCGACGTGATGCTCGACGTCTTCGAAGCCATGGGTGACGCCGAGCCCCTGCGCGGCTGGAACGGGCTGGGCCTGGCGGTGCAAGCTTATCAGAAGCGCGCGCTTCCGGCGATCGCCTGGCTGGGCGAGCTGGCCTTGCGTCAAAGCCGCCGTATTCCGGTCCGCCTTGTGAAGGGCGCGTATTGGGACACCGAGATAAAGCGGGCGCAGGAACAGGGACTGGCTGACTACCCGGTATTCACGCGCAAGGCCGCGACCGATACGTCATATCTCGCCTGCGTGCGCGAGCTCTTTGCCCGGCAGGAGGCCGTTTTTCCACAATTTGCGACACACAACGCGCACACGCTTTCGGCGGTGCAGGTGTTGGCGGGGAGCAATCCGGATTTCGAATATCAGCGGCTGCACGGAATGGGCGAGGCACTCTACGAATTGTATCGCGAGGTGAAGCAGTCGGGCCACACCGGTCCCGCCACCCGGATATACGCTCCGGTCGGCACGCATGAAGATCTGCTTGCCTATCTGGTGCGGCGGCTTCTCGAAAACGGAGCGAACACGTCGTTCGTCAACCGTCTCGCCGATGACGAGTCGTCCGTCGCCGAGATTATCGCCGATCCCGTCGAGCAGCTTGCCGCTTCAAGTCCGCGGCGCAGTTCGCGCATACCAAAACCGATCGACCTGCTGCCCGACCGCAGGAATTCGACGGGCTTTCTTTGGAGCGATCCGGAAATCAGCGGCCCGGTCATCGCCAGGATGAGCAAGGCGCTGGAGCCGCCGCAGCGTGCCGCGCCGCTCATTGGCGGGAAGGCGCGAAGCGGCGCTCCACGGGAAGTTCGAGATCCGGCCGATCGGCGCCGTGTGGTCGGCGAGGTCATCGAGGCCGCGGAAGCCGACGCGATCGACGCGCTCGCTCTCGGACACCGCGCGCAGGAAGCATGGGACAAGCGCGGCGGCGATGCGCGCGCCTCCATACTCGAGCAGGCGGCCGAGCTTTTCGAAGCCGAACGAGATCAATTGATGGCGCTTGCAGTGCGGGAGGGCGGCAAGACGTTGCCCAATGCATTGGGTGAAGTCCGCGAAACGGTTGACTACCTGCGCTACTACGCGGGGCGTGCGCGCGCGCTCTTCGAAAATCCGATCAAGCTGCCCGGACCCACGGGCGAGGAGAATGAGCTGACGATGCACGGCCGCGGCGTGTTTGCCTGCATCTCGCCGTGGAATTTTCCCCTTGCCATCTTTACCGGACAGGTGGCTGGCGCGCTCGCCGCCGGCAATGCGGTTCTTGCCAAACCGGCCGAACCGACTCCTCTGATTGCCGCGGCTGCGGTCAAGCTCCTTCATCGCGCCGGCGTTCCGGAGGATGTGCTTCACTTCATTCCGGGCAAAGGCTCCCGCCTCGGCAGGGTTCTGTTCGCAGATGCTCGGCTCGCAGGAGTCGCCCTCACGGGCTCGACCGAAGCGGCCTGGGCAATCAATCGCGCCCTCGCTGCCCGGGACGGCCCGCTGGCGCAGCTGATTGCCGAAACCGGCGGCATGAACGCGATGATCGTCGATTCCACCGCTCTGCCCGAACAGGTCACGCGCGACGTGATCGCGTCAGCCTTCGACAGTGCCGGGCAGCGCTGCAGCGCTCTGCGCGTGTTGTTTGTGCAGGAAGATGTGGCCGACCGAATGCTGGAGTTGATTCTGGGCGCGATGGACGAGTTGAAGCTGGGCGATCCGTTTCTTCTGGACACCGACATCGGACCGGTGATCGACGAATCGGCACGAGAACCGCTGGAGGCGCACGCCCTGCGCACGACCCGCGAGGCAAAGCTGCTGCGCAAGCTGAAGCTTGGGCCCGAACACGAGCAGGGCGTTTTCTTCCCCCCGCACGTGTTCGAAATCGAATCCATCGCCGCGCTGAAGCGGGAAGTGTTCGGCCCGATTCTGCACGTGGTGCGCTATGCCGGCGAACGGCTGGGAGATGTTTGTGCGGCGATCAACGCGACCGGCTACGGATTGACCCTCGGCATTCATAGCCGGATCGAGGAAACGGCATCCTTTGTTCGCGCGCAGGTTCATGCGGGAAACACCTACGTCAATCGCAACCAGATCGGCGCCGTGGTGGGCGTGCAGCCTTTTGGCGGGGAGGGGCTTTCGGGAACGGGACCAAAGGCGGGGGGACCACACTACCTCCAGCGGTTTGCCCTGGAGCGGACTTTCACGGTTAACACGACGGCGGCCGGTGGCAATGCGGCACTGCTCAGTTCGGAGATGGACGGTATCTGAGAGTGCCGCCTTCCAGAAAGGAAACCATCAGTTCCTGACGCGATCTGGCAAAAATCGCGCCGAAAGAAAAATTCCATGCTGTTCGCTGGCTAAGCACGAATATTGCGAATTCTGCGACAATTGTCGAACACATCATCTCTGCTTCACGCCCGACAGCTCTTTACGGGCGAGACCAGGCGTTTGAAACAAATCGATTCTGCACTTCGATGCCGTCCTCGAAGCCTTCCAAGATGCTGAAGATTGGATTCGCCCTTTGCAGATAACCCTGATACGGTCTTTCGAGGATGGATGGTCCATCCGATAATGTTTTAGGGGTTCTCCAAATGAAAAAATGCCTGGCGTCGCTCGCCTTGTTGGCGACGGCCGCAACGCTGCCCGGTACCGTAAGCGCAGCAACCCACCCGGTCCTCAAGCCGGGGACGTTCAAGCCGGTGTTTCTCGTCGGCCCGAAGCACAACATTCCGGCCTATCACACTCCGTCCGCCAATCTGCCTCAATGGAACGGCAGCTATACGGACCTGACGGGCAAAAAAATCACCTTCACGCAGATCGGCGGCGATCCGTCCAAGACCAATGCGACGAGCAAAATCACGCTCCTGATCATCCCGATCAAGATGGTTTACGGCAAGACCAATGGCAACATGACGTTCGATCCGATGACGCAGGTCGTGTTCAAGGGGCGAACAGTAGTCCAGAACTTCCTCAAATCTCCATTGTTCGGCAGGCAGGGCGCGCTCATCGATTACAACCAGGGCGGCACCGACCTTGGCAACACGCAATATGAGGATGCTTTCCAGCGCGGCACCTGGTGGGGCAACGATGTCAGCACCAACACCAACTACCACGTCATTTACAAGACCAAGATAGAGCCCGAACAGACCATCAAGGTGACGGCGGCCGAGGGCAGTGTGATCAACAATCCCTTCGGCTCCGGCAAGGTGGGTACATTTGGTCCTGCCTTCGGCGTCTTCGACCCGATCCTGCAGGGGTACATGAAGGCTCTTACGGACGTCAATCCCGGCGTCCTGCCCGTCTTCATCACTTACGACATCTACCTGACGTCAGGCGGCTGCTGCATCGGCGGATATCACAACGCCAATGGCTCCCAGCCGAGCGGCCAGACCTACTCCTATGCCACCTATGTGGACAGCAAGGGCGCGTTCTCGCAGGACGTGTCGGCCTGGACGCATGAGCTTGGCGAATGGATGGACGATCCGTTCACCGACAACTTTGTCAATTGCAACGACAACTCCATCATGGAAGTGGGCGATCCGCTCGAGGGTGGCCCGAACTACGGCGCTTACCCGTACAAACTGCACGGCTTTACCTACAACCTGCAGTCGCTCGTGTTCATGGGCTATTTCGGCGCGCCGCGCACCGATTCGGTCAATTCCTGGCTGGCGTTCCAGAATGACGAAGGCAATGTCTGTCCCGGTCAGTAACGGGGCGGAGTTCGCGACAGTCTGAAGAGGACCCTCTCCACCAAAGTGGAGAGGGTCTTTTATTTCCTGGAAATCGGACCAGTTCCCATCACGGAATTTGGTCCCGCGCTCCTGCTCCTGGTTTGCCCTGCCTGGGCACGTATTGTGCATTCCGCCCGGAACGACTCGACACCCCAAAGCGTGTCATTCCCGCGAAAACGGGAACCCAGTGCGCGAGCGTCGGCGAGCGCAAGTGACTCGTCGCCGCATCGAATTTGCTCTGGCCGAGAGGTTCACTCAGCGCGCAGACGCGCGCTGGCTGGGTTCCCGCTTTCGCGGGAATGACACGTTTGGATGTGCGAAATTACCCTTGCGCCTATGCAATTCGACGGCCGCGTCCCGCAGCGCGGACGCGTTATACCAGCCTGCGTAGGTCTTG
>PKWC01000252.1 GCA_003131925.1 Alphaproteobacteria bacterium
GCGATGGAGGAGGTGAGCCGCGGCTCTGCGGCGGTCGGTCTATCCTATGGTGCCCATTCGAATCTCTGTGTGAACCAGATTCGCCGCAACGCGAACGATGAGCAGAAGCGCCGCTATCTGCNNCCGGCGAACATGTCGGCGCGCTGGCGATGAGCGAAAGCGGATCGGGATCGGATGTCATCTCGATGCGGCTGCGCGCCGCAAAGCACGGCGACCGCTACCTGCTCGACGGCACGAAAATGTGGATCACCAACGGNNACGGCCGCAAGATGTGGATCACCAACGGTCCCGAAGCGGACGTGCTGGTGGTCTATGCCAAAACCGATACCGGCGCCGGTCCACGCGGCATCACGGCATTTCTGATCGAAAAAACGTTCAAAGGATTCCGTGCGGCGCAGAAGCTCGACAAGCTCGGCATGCGCGGTTCCGACACGTCCGAACTTGTGTTCGAGAGTTGCGAGGTGCCGGCAGAAAATGTCCTCGGGCGCGAAGGCGATGGCGTCAATGTGCTGATGAGTGGACTCGACTACGAGCGGGCAGTACTGGCTGCGGGTTCGCTCGGCATCATGCAAGCCTGCCTCGATGTCGTGATGCCCTATGTGCATGATCGCAAGCAGTTCGGCCAACCGATTGGCGCATTCCAGCTGATCCAGGGCAAGCTCGCTGACATGTATGTGACGCTGTCCTCCGCGCGGGCGTATGTGTACGCCGTTGCGCAGGCATGTGACCGCGGACAGCCGGCGCGCAAGGACACGGCGGGGGCGATCCTCTATGCGGCCGAGAAAGGCGTGTGGATGGCGCTCGAGGCAATCCAGTGCCTGGGCGGAAACGGGTATATCAACGACTATCCGACCGGCCGGCTGCTGCGCGACGCCAAGCTCTACGACATCGGCGCCGGCACGTCCGAGATTCGCCGCTGGCTGATCGGCCGCGAACTCTTCGAACAATCGAGCTGACAAACTGAGAAGGTACCGATGATATGAGCGAAGTCGTCATTCTGTCCGGTGCGCGCACGCCGCTGGGCGGTTTTCAGGGCGAATTGTCGGGCAAGAGCGCGCCGGAACTCGGTGCGGTGTCGATAGCGGCTGCGGTGTCGCGTGCCGGGCTGACGCCGGATCAGATCGAGGAGACGCTGATGGGCTGCGTGCTGCCGGCCGGGGTTGGGCAGGCGCCCGCGCGCCAGGCCTCGCGGCTGGCCGGACTGCCGGACGGCGTGCCGTGCACGACCGTCAGCAAAGTCTGCGGCTCCGGCATGAAGGCTCTGATGATCGCCGCCGATCAGCTATCTGCGGGACACGCCGGCGTCCTCGTCGCCGGTGGAATGGAATCGATGTCGAACGCACCCTATCTACTTCCCAAGGCCCGAGGCGGTTACCGGCTCGGCCATGGAGAGATCAAGGATCACATGTTCCTCGACGGGCTCGAGGATGCCTATGAGCACCGCCTCATGGGCACCTATGCGGAGGACTCCGCCCGGGAATATCAGTTCACGCGCGGCGATCAGGATGCGTTTGCGATCGAATCGCTGCAACGCGCGAAACGCGCCCAATCCGACGGCTCGTTCGCGTCCGAGATTGTCGGCGTGAAAGTCTCGGGCAAAGGCGGCGAAAGCGAAGTGAATACGGACGAGCAGCCCCGCCGGGCCGATCCGGCAAAAATCCCCACGCTCAAACCTGCCTTCGCGAAAGATGGCACGGTCACCGCGGCAAATTCGTCTTCGATCTCCGACGGTGCGGCGGCGGTCGTGGTTGCGCGCGACGATTTTGCGGCCAAGCGCGCGCTCAAGCCGATTGCACGGATCGTGGCGCAGGCAAGTCATGCGGCCGAGCCGCGGTGGTTCACGACCGCGCCCGTCGGTGCGATCGGCAAAGTTCTCGACGCTTCCGGATGGCGCAAGGAGGATGTCGATCTCTTCGAGATCAACGAAGCCTTTGCTTGTGTCACCATGATTGCGATGCGCGACCTCGGCTTGCCGCACGAGAAAGTCAACGTGAACGGCGGAGCGTGCGCGCTGGGCCACCCGATCGGGGCGTCCGGAGCCCGCATCGTGGTGACGCTTCTCCATGCGCTGGAAAAGCGTGGCCTCAAGCGCGGAGTGGCGGCGTTGTGCATCGGCGGTGGCGAGGCGACCGCGATTGCCGTCGAGCGGTTATGAGCGTCATCAAATCGGCAATTGCTACGCGCGAGGCGGTCTTCAAAGCTAACGCCGCGGCGATGTCGGCGCTTGTCGCCGAGCTTAAATCGCGAATGAATCTCGCCGCGCAGGGCGGCGACGAACGCTCGCGCAAGCGCCATACGGACCGCGGCAAGTTCCTGCCGCGCGAGCGTGTCGAGCGGCTCGTCGATCCGGGTTCGCCGTTCGTNNATTGTCGCCGCTCGCCGCCTTCGGCATGTACGACGGCGACATCCACGCTGCCGGCATCATCACTGGTATCGCACGTATCAATGGCCGGGAATGCATGATCGTATGCAACGACGCCACGATCAAGGGTGGGACTTATTACCCCGTTACGGTCAAGAAGCATTTGCGCG
>PKWC01000016.1:0-3030 GCA_003131925.1 Alphaproteobacteria bacterium
TCCTCGCTGCTGCTGCTGCCGACCACGGTGGCGAATTTCAACGCTGGCAAGGGTCCAGAGTGGTTTCAGTGGATTAACACGCAGCTCGGCCATGGCCGGCCGCTGTTCCTGATTCTCTATCTGGCGCTGATCGTGTTCTTCGCGTTCTTCTACACCGCGATCGTGTTCAACCCGACCGNNAACATGCGCAAGTACGGCGGATTCATTCCGGGCATCCGGCCGGGCAAGAACACCGCCGACTATCTCGACTATGTGCTGACCCGGATCACGGTTGCCGGCGCGATCTACCTCTCGGCGGTGTGCATCCTGCCGGAGATCCTGATCTCGCAATATGCGGTGCCGTTCTATTTCGGCGGCACCTCGCTTCTGATCGTGGTCAGCGTGACCATGGATACGGTGGCGCAGGTGCAGGGCTATCTGCTGGCGCATCAGTATGAAGGGCTGATCAGGAAGTCGAAGTTGCGGGGACGTCGCCGCTGACGCTGGAGCCGGTGCGCTGGCACCGCTTCGCCGTTGGCATGGGGCTGGATTTTTGAAACGAAAGGTGCGCGGCCAATCGCTCACCGAGCCGGGGGGCGCATATCGATGAGATTGATTCTTCTGGGACCGCCGGGGTCGGGCAAGGGAACGCAGGCCCAGCGGCTGATTCATCGCCATGGCATCGTTCAACTCTCGACCGGCGAAATGCTGCGCGCCGCGGTTGCCGCGCAAACCCCGGTCGGCCTCAAGGCCAAGGATATCATGGCCGACGGCGGGCTGGTGCCGGACGAGATCGTGATCGGAATCATTTCCGATCGGCTGGACCAGCCGGACGCGGCGAAGGGTTTTATCCTCGACGGCTTTCCGCGCAATCTCGCGCAGGCTCAGGCGCTGCGGGCCATGCTGGCGCCGGCGGCCGATCACGCCCACGCCGGCTGCGGGTGCGCCTGACCGACGCAAAGGCGGCGCGAACCGGCGCGGTCGGTTTGAGACTAGTACACCACCACCGAGCGGATGCTTTCGCCGGCGTGCATCAGGTCGAAGGCGTCGTTGATCCGTTCCAGGGGCAGGGTGTGAGTGATCATCTCATCGATCGCGATTTTCTTGTCCATGTACCAGTCGACGATCCGTGGAACGTCGGTACGGCCGCGTGCGCCGCCGAAGGCCGTCCCCTTCCATACCCGTCCGGTCACGAGCTGGAAAGGCCTTGTCGAAATCTCCTTCCCCGCCGCGGCGACGCCGATGATCACCGAGATGCCCCAGCCGCGATGGCAGCATTCGAGGGCCTGGCGCATGGTGAGAGTGTTGCCGATGCATTCGAAGCTGTAATCGGCGCCGCCTTTCGTCAACTCGACGAGATGGCCGACCAGATCGTCCTTTATCTCCCTGGGATTGACGAAGTGCGTGAGCCCGAACTTGCGCGCCAGCGCCTCGCGCGCGGGATTGACGTCGATGCCCACGATCATGTCCGCGCCCGCAAGCTTCGCGCCCTGCACGACATTGAGCCCGATGCCACCCAACCCGAACACGACGACATTGGCGCCGGGTTCGACTTTTGCGGTGAAGATCACCGCGCCGATGCCCGTGGTAACGCCGCAGCCGATGTAGCAAATCTTGTCGAAGGGCGCGTCCTCGCGGACCTTGGCAAGCGCGATCTCGGGCAGAACGGTGTAGTTGGCGAATGTCGAGCAGCCCATGTAGTGCAGGATCGGCGCGCCATTTTTGGAGAACCGGCTCGTGCCATCCGGCATTAGCCCGTTGCCCTGCGTTGCGCGGATCGCAGTGCAGAGATTTGTCTTGCGGCTGGTGCAGGATTTGCACTCGCGGCATTCCGGTGTGTAGAGCGGAATGACGTGAGCGCCCTTCTTCAGCGTCCGGACGCCGGATCCTGTTTCTACGACGATGCCGGCGCCTTCGTGACCGAGAATGCAGGGGAATAATCCCTCGGGGTCGGCGCCGGAAAGCGTGTACTTGTCGGTGTGGCAGATTCCAGTGGCCTTGATTTCGACGAGCACTTCGCCGTCTTTCGGGCCTTCGAGATCGACAGTTTCGATCGACAGGGGCTTCCCGGCTTCCCAGGCAACGGCCGCCCGAACCTGCATTTCAATTCCCTCTCGGATAACTTCCCGGACTACACATCCAGCGCCGCGTAAAGCGCGTTGTCCTGGATGAATTCGCGTCGTGGTTCCACGATGTCGCCCATCAGCTTCGCGAAGAGATCGTCGGCCTCATCGGCGTGCTCGACCTTCACCAGCAGCAGTGTCCGCGCGTTGTCGTCGAGCGTCGTCTCCCACAATTGCTCGGCGTTCATTTCGCCCAGACCCTTATAGCGCTGCAGCGCGAGTCCTTTGCGGCCCCATTCGAAAATCGCATCGAGAAGCTGACTGGGCGCGCGCACTTCGCGGGTCTCGTCCTTGCGCACCAGCGATCCGGCCTTCAGGTAGGCGATCTGCAAATCCGGCGCCAGGCGATCAAGTTTTCGAGCGTCGGCGCTCGAGATCAGCGCGCCGTCGATGGCGACTGCTTCCCGCACGCCGCGCACTTCGCGCCAGAACTTCAATCCGCCGTCCGGTGTCGGCTCGCCATGCCACCCCCGTTCGGTCTCGTCCGACAATTGATCGAGTCGCCGCGCGATATAGAGAGCGGCCTCCGCGGCGCGCGCTCCATCGGCGAGGATCTCCGGGTTCAATGCGCCCGATATCGCCGCCTGCTCCAGCACGAAACGCGGATAGTGACGCGGGAAGCCTTCGAGCGCGGCAACGGCGGCGCGCGCCTTCTCGACCAGCCTGTCGAAATCGGCGCCCGCCATCATCTCTCCGCTGTGCAGTGTGAACGCGGCGCCCGATGAACCCTCGGAAATCAGATAATCGGTCAATTCGCGTTCGTCCTTTAGATAGCGTTCCGATTTGCCGCTTGTTGCCTTGTAGAGCGGAGGCTGGGCGATATAGATGTGTCCGCGCTCGATCAGTTCCGGCATCTGGCGGTAGAAGAACGTCAGGAGCAGCGTGCGGATATGCGCACCGTCGACATCGGCGTCGGTCATGATGATGA
>PKWC01000016.1:3046-4102 GCA_003131925.1 Alphaproteobacteria bacterium
GCATCTTGTCGAAGCGCGCGCGTTCGACATTGAGGACCTTGCCGCGCAGCGGAAGCACGGCCTGATTCTCGCGGTTGCGTCCCTGCTTGGCGCTTCCACCGGCAGAATTGCCCTCGACGATGAAAATCTCGCATTTCGCAGGATCGCGCTCCTGGCAATCTGCGAGCTTGCCCGGAAGCGACATGCCGTCGAGTGCGCCCTTGCGGCGGGTCAGTTCGCGTGCCTTGCGCGCGGCTTCGCGCGCGGCGGCCGCCTCGATCACCTTGCCGACGATTGCGCGCGCTTCGCCTGGATGCTCCTCGAACCACGCGCCCAGCTGGTCGTGGACAGCGCCTTCAACGATGGGCCGGACTTCGGACGAAACAAGCTTGTCCTTGGTCTGCGAGGAGAATTTCGGGTCCGGCGCCTTGATCGAAAGGACGCAAGTGAGGCCCTCGCGGCAATCGTCGCCGGAAAGATCGATCTTTTCTTTCTTGGCAAAGCTCGAGCGCTCGGCATAGCCGGTCACCTGCCGCGTCAAGGCGCTGCGAAAGCCGATCAGATGCGTGCCGCCGTCGCGCTGCGGAATGTTGTTGGTGAAGGCCAGCACATTCTCGTGGTAGCTGTCGTTCCACCAGAGGGCGACCTCGACGAGGATATTGTCGCGCTCGCCGCGGATAAGGATCGGCGCGCTGATGAGCGGCGTCTTGGCGCGGTCGAGATATCTGGCGAAAGCCTCCAGGCCGCCTTCGTAATAGAGTTCCTCGCGCTTGATTTCGGCATGGCGCGCGTCGGTCAGGATGATGCGCACGCCCGAATTGAGGAAGGCGAGTTCGCGCAATCGATGCTCGATCGTCGCATAATCGAATTCGATCATTGTGAAAGTCTGCGGCGACGGCAGAAATGTGACCTGCGTGCCGCGTTTCGGCCTGCCATCGACGACCGGCGCCGGGCCGACGACGGCAAGCTTGTCGATCGCGTCGCCATGCGCGAAATGAATCACATGCTCGAGACCGTCGCGCCAGATCTGCAGCGTCAGGCTTGTCGAAAGCGCATTGACCACGGAAACGCCGACGC
>PKWC01000240.1 GCA_003131925.1 Alphaproteobacteria bacterium
CCCGGCCACCCATGAACACCGTACCCGGCCATGATTCCCCGCCATGCTTTCATCGCCGTTTACATGGTGAGCAACAGGAAGCACGGCACGCTATATATCGGTGTCACCAGCAACCTCATTCGGCGCGCCTGGCAGCATCGCGAGGGCGAGATCGATGGGTTCACCAAGAAGTACGGCTTGAAGCGGCTTGTCTGGTACGAACATTACGAAAGCATGGTCGCGGCAATCCAGCGCGAGAAATCTCTCAAGAAGTATAAGCGTGACTGGAAGATCAATCTCATCGAACGGGACAATCCCCATTGGAACGACCTCTACGTGACGCTCATTTCCTGACGCGGTTTTCATGGGTGGCCGGGACAACGGCCCGGCCATGACGAATGTTGGTGCGCTAGCGATCTCGGGGACGGGTTCTTCGGGAACGCGACGAGGTGCGTGTGGTTCTGGTTGACGTGAGAGGGAGTGCGTATCGACGACAAGTCTTCCGAAGCCCCTTGCGAGTCACCCCGGCTTGCGCACCGTGGCTGCAAACGCGAGGAGCACCATGCTCACATTCGTGCCGTCTTCGCTCAGCGGCGCGCAGAGAATCTCCGCTTCCAGCCAGGTCTTGTTTTCGTAGGCGATGCGGCCGGTGGCGCGAAGCGGCTTCTGCGAGTTGACAGCCGCGTCGAATTGCGCGCGCCAGCGCGCCGCCAGCTCGGGCGGCACATCCTCCGTCAGCGGACGCCCCGTCCGTTTTCCGAACACCTCTTCGATGGCGGTGCCCGCAAGGCGGACGAAATAATCCGGGCCGTTCCCCGGCCGCGGATTCACCTCGACCAGCGCCACATGAGGCAGGAAGCTGCGCATGCCTTGCGGCGTGATGTCCGCGCGCCCTGGCATCGCGCGTTCACGGCGGCTGGAATTCCAGTAGGCGAAGGCCTTCACCAGCGCCGGATGCACGAAACTGAGCGTCTCGTCGTGGATGATGGGCGGCAAGCCACGCTGCAAAAGCCATTCATCGCGGCGGCGCATGACCGAAGCCCTTCACGAGACATCCCAGCATACACGATTCAACTGTGATGCGGTGCGCTTCGCGGGCGAACTCCAGAACGGTGACGCCCTTCTGGAACGAGATAGTCGCGTCGTCGCAGCCGGCTTCGAAGAACCGCTCTTCCAAATCCCGTGCTTCGGGTTTCGAGCCGCGTCGCGTCAACGGGCTGCCAAGGGCGTCCTGTTGGCGTCCACCAGCGCTTTGAACGTCGCGACGCATGCGCCGGCGCCCGGCATTTGGACAAGAACGCCCAGTTCGCGCTGGACGGCGTGCGGCTCCAGCATGAGATGCAATTTCTGCATGGCGAATTGCGCCTGCGTGGCGCCTGCGGTCATGCGGCGGTTGTCGCGTGAGAGAGTCTCGACCGCCAGAATGATCCGCGCCTTTTCCTCTTCGCCCAGCGGACTTCCCGTACGGCTGATCGCCCCCAGCGCCGCGCCGTCGTCGAACTCGCGTTCGGCGCCCTGATTCAACGACGGCATGGCGTAGAAGAACAGGTTCCACCATGCCAGGTCTTGCCAGGAGCCGTGCATCGTCACGCCTTCGGCCCGCGCGGTGTCGAAGGCCTGGCTGTCCCAGGTGTGGCCGGGGACTCCATATCGGTCGATGGCGTGCAACACCATGGTCCGGCTCGCGCCGCTCTCGACCTCCGACCTGATCGTGCGAAGCGACGCCTCAACGCAATCGGTGAGCGCCAGGCGTTCCAGGACCTGGGGTCCGTCATCGGCGGAGATCTCGTTGCCCATCTCTTCGTGCGCGCGCCGGATCTTGTCGCGCCACTCGAAGCTCTGGACGATCTGTTCGGCGCTGAGAGCGATCAGCACGCCGATGACGATGACGGCGATCTCCCACAGGAACTCGCGAACGCCATGAAGCGGCTTGGGCTTGTGAATGTGCATCGTCCCCCCGCCATCCGTTTCCGGCGGCTGGCTGCGACTCGCCAGCTCCTCTTCGTCCGCCATGCCACCGCCCTGTCAAGAGCGATGCAAAGCGGCGGACCGGGTAATGTCAATCAGGACCTGGCCTGCTGGTTGGCGATGTCCGCTCACCGTCGAAAGGGCGCACCGTCCTGACCGCGCCTCAGCTTTTGTCGGTCCGGTTTTTCAACAGCCTGAAGCCCGACGAAATCCGCTTGCGCGTCTGCACCTTTTTAGGTACATCGTTCGACGCATGACGAACGTTCTCAGGCCGATACCTCTCGTCTTTTGGCGGTCGGTCACAGGACGAGAGCCCGTCCGCGAGTGGCTGAACAATTTGGCGCGCGAAGATCAGCGTCGACTCGGCCGTGACATCGCGAGGGTACAATTCGGATGGCCGGTCGGGATGCCGGTGTGCCGGCCTCTCGGGCGTGGGCTGTGGGAGGTCCGGTCGACACTGCCGAGCAAACGCGAGGCGCGCGTGATGTTCGGCTTCCACGCAGGCAGGCTGATAGCGGTGCATGGCTTCATCAAGAAGTCGCAGGAGACGCCGAAGGAAGATTTGGCGTTGGCGCGCGAGCGATTGCAGGAGGCAATGAAATGAAGAAAAAAAATCCACACTGGGGCTCGACTTTCGAGAGCTGGCTCGACGAAGCCGGAATTCGCGAGGACGCCACGGCTGCTGCGGTGAAGGCAGCAATTGCCTTTCAGCTGACTGCCGAGATGAAAAAGCGGCGCATCAGCAAGGTGCGGATGGCGGCGCTTATGCGCACCAGCCGCACCCAGGTAGACCGGCTGCTCGACCCCGGGAACGGCAGCGCGACACTCGAGACATTGTTCCGCGCGGCACGCGTCGTCGGACGCGAATTGCATCTCGAATTGCGCCGGAAGCGCGCGGCCTGAGTCCCCTCTCATTTTTTGGGCGGGATATCTATTTCTTTGCGGGCTGTTCCCAAATAGCAGCGCGGGCCTTACGCGTTCCCGCGAAATCAGCCTGTCGCGCCTTGTGCGAAGCTCCGTCCGCGGAGCCGTTTCGCAAACCGGTCACCCGGAAGCGTGTTCTGCACGATCAGCAGATTGGCGCGCCTGACCATGCGCGCCTGCACAACGTCCTGCCGGGCGACGTTTTTATTTTCGGTGCAGCACATCCAGCGCGTCACGTCATACCAGTCCCATAGCGGGATTTCGGACGTCACGCGGGCGACCGGAGCCGGGAACGCCTGCGCACGCATTCCCTTCGCATAAAGAGAGATCGCCGCGCGCGTGAGGCCCGCGCGCCTGGCGATGTCGGCCAAGCTGACGAGATGATCCGGTTCGATGCGCTCCACTGTCGCGCCGAAATGCTCTTCGTCGTCCGGGACTTGCATCGACTACCCTTATAGGGTAATCTGGCCGGGTGGAAAAGCGCAAGCCGCACTACGACCTCGCAATTGTGCAGGCTGCAGTTCACCGGTTGGGTGTCGCGGCTTTCACCAGGACTGCGCTTGATGGCGGGCGCGATCTGGGCCTGACTTCAGGCGAGTTGCTCGACGTGATTGCTGCGCTGTCGCGGCGCGATTTCTACAAATCGATGACGACACATTTCGATCACTCCGTCTGGCAGGATGTTTATCACGTGGTCACACCGGTGGGTAAGCTTGCGTACATCAAGGTCACGTTGCGCGCATCCGCCCTGGTTATTCAGTTCAAGGAGAAGTAGCGATGCAAAAGAAGTGCGGGGCCTGCGGAAGCGGCCGGGGAATGACCCGATTCACGAACGAGAGTTTCATTGTTTCACATGCGGGTGTGAAGACGAAGGTTGAAGGTCTCTCGGGGTATCGATGCGTCGAATGTGACGAAGTGGCGTTCGACGCCAGAAGCGCGCGGCGCTACGCGGACGCGGGCGATGAGCTCGTTTTGCGCAACCGCGCACGACAGAGCAAGGAGTTTCGCCGCATTCGCCGCAAGCTTGGCCTATCCCAGGCGGCGGCGGCCCGAATCACCGGGGGAGGCCACAACGCGTTCTCGCGCTACGAGCGAGGAGAAGCTGCCCCTCTCGAGGCGGTGATCAACCTGTTCCGGCTGCTCGACAAGCATCCGGAGCTGTTGAAGGATCTGGCGTGAACCCGGGCTCCGAAGGAAACGGTTGAGTTCCACGACCGGGACCGGAGGCGGAGCCGTTTCGCAAACCGGTCACCCGGAAGCGCGTTCTGCACGATCAGCAGATCGACGCGCCGGACCATGCGCGCCTGCACAACGTCCTGCCGGGTAACGATTTTATTTTCGGTGCGACACATCCAGAGCGCCACTTCATACCAGTCCCATAGCGGGCTTTCGGACGTCACGCGGGCGACCGGAGCCGGGAACTCCTGCGCACACATTCCCTTCGCGTAGAGAGAGATCGCCGCGCGCGCGAGGCCCGCGCGCTATGCGATGTCGGCCATGCTGACGAGATGATCCGCGCCACCGTCGCCTCGAGCTCGCCGGGCTGCAGATGGCGGTCGAGGCATTCCGATGAAAGACGAGCAAGAATTACTTCGCCAGTCGCAACGTGCCGTGTTCGAGTGGGCGCGCAGTTCTGCCGGAAGAACAGGAGAAACGCCTTGAGCGACGCCGACCGCATCCGCGCCTTACTCACGCGCCGCTACGTGCAGCCCGCGAGGGAAAACGGCCTTGGAGAAATCAGGATCGTGGCCGGCGACGTACACAAGAATATCGGACTGGTGAGTAGAATGCCGGCCGTCTGCAGCGTACTGGACGGAAAGAAATTTCAGTCTGAAAACGCGCTGGAATTGATCGAGACAACAGGGCCTCACCAAAGCTCGACCACGATTTTTCGTTACAGGATTCTGAATTCGGATTCGCAGCAGGTGGAGCAGGATAGATCGCCCAACAGGCAAACCGGCGACACAGCTGATCGTCACCAAGAATTCTCTGTCGCCGGAACACCGGGCTTTGCCTCCGCGCTCGCCTACGCCGCACTCATTCACGCGAAGCAGCTGCGGAAAGGCACCACAATCCCTTACGTCAGCCATGTCATGAGCGTGTCGGCGCTGGTGATGGAGTTCGGCGGCGATGAGGGCCAGGCGATCGCCGGCCTCTTTCACGATGCGCTCGAAGATTGCGGCGCCTGGCACGAAGGGGTGATCCGCGCGAACTGGGGAGACCGCGTGGCCGATATCGTGCTCGCATGCACAGACGGTGTTCCCGACGCGCAGGGAAAAAAGGAAGCGTGGCGGACGCGGAAGGAGCGCTATCTCGCGCATCTGCGCACGGTCGGCACCGACGCGCTGCTCGTCTCGGCCTGCGACAAGTTGCACAACGCGCGCACCATCGCGACCGACCTCCGCGCGGGGCACGATGTGTATGCGCGGTTCAACAAGGATGCGGGCCGCGAGGGAACGCTCTGGTATTACGGTGAACTCGAACGCATTTTTCGGGGGCGGCTTCGAGAATCGCACCCCCTCTATCGCGAATTCGTGACGGCTATCGCAGCAATGGGCGCCTTCGAGCTGAAATAAGAACGTTCGGAAACAGGTTCTCGCTGCATTGCTGCCGCGTTGACGCTGTCATCCCGGATCGTCAATGCTGACCTGCGTTGAAGCGGGGTTGGTAGATGCGGCATCTGATCGAGGTGGCGCGGGTCCAAAGGGCTGGATCGGATCGCCATAGCCTGTTCCGTTCCCGCATGGGTGGTGGTGCAGGCGGCGGCGATCACGGCGCGCAAGGGAGGATCCCATGAGACTGACCACATTGATGATCGCCGCCGTTGGATGGGCGTTGTTGCCGGCGAACAATTCCGCCTGCGCAGCCCACTCGCTTTCGCAGGCATGGGCGGCGGACTGGAGCGCGAAGAAACTGGATGCAGTCATCGCGCTCTATGCGCCGGAGCCGGTGTTCCTGCCGACGATCGGTCCGCGATGGGTCGGGCTGGCTGCGATCCGCAAGAACTTCGCGGGCCTCCTCGAGAATTATGACCCGCATGTCGTTCTCCATAATCTGGAGACCGCCAGGTCGGGCACGCTGGGCTACGACAGCGGCACCTATGAAGAGACGATCACGCCGGTGAAGGGCGGGAAGGCGATACCTTCGCGGGGCGCGTATCTGTTTCTCTTCCAGCGCGAGAAGGGCGGCGCGTGGAAGATACTCGAACTGACATGGACGAGTTTCGACGCGCCGCCGAAGCTGTGAGGGGCTCACGTCGCGGCGCGGGCGCCGATTTTCTTGACGTTCTCCGCGATTATCATACGCATTGACAGTATGGCAAATTTACCATATATGATGCGTTCAGCGGCTGAAAAGCAAAAGCGTGATGGGTTTGCCGATGGCGGAACGGCCGCTGGTTTGGATCGGGAGCAGCAAGGAAGACATCTCGGAAATGCCCAAACCCGTAAAGGCATCGTTCGGTTATCGTTTGCGCCGAATCCAGCGAGGCCTGCCCGCGGCGGATACCAAACCGCTTTCGCAATTCGGTTCTGGTGTCCATGAGCTGCGCGAAGCGTACGACCGCAATGCCTGGAGGGTCGTGTACGTCGTCAGCCTGAAGAAGGCGATTTATGTGCTTCATGCCTTCATGAAAAAATCCAAATCCGGCATCGCGCTGCCGAAAACCGATGCAAACATGATCCGCGTGCGTCTCAAGCGCGCCCACGACAAAGATTTGGAGCCTGGAAATGGCTAAACCAGCGTCACATCGCGGCAGCGGGAATGTCTATGCCGATATGGGCTTCAGCCGCGCTGAAGTAGCTGAACTCGAAGCAAAGAGTGCGCTCATCGATGCCATTGCCGAAACCATTTCGCGGCGCGAGCTCACCCAGCGCGCAGCCGCGGAAATCTGCGCCACCGACCAGCCGACGCTCTCCAAGGTCCTGCGTGGCCGGATGGAGAGCGTGACGATCGACCGTCTTGCGGCCTGGCTGACGGCGCTCGGCCGCACGGTCGAAATCCGCGTGCGCCCCTATGACGCGCGCGCAAGGGCGGGCCAGATCGTCACCATTTCCTGAGACATCTCTCCGGTCCAAACACTTCGCGGTCCCCCTCCCCCGCGCTTCGCACGGCTGTCCGGGGAAAACAGGCATGGCGAGCACTGCTGCTTGTTTTCGCAAGAATTGGGCACGCGGAGGCGCCCCCCGGTCCGCGCGAAGCGCGGCCGGAGGACAAGCTCCGGACGCGGAGAGGGCTGCTCACCACAAAGAGCACAAAGCACACAAAGAGGTTTTGCGCGCATTCGCGCGCGACCCCATCTTCGTGCCCTTCGTGCTCTTGGTGGTAGTTCTTGTTGCTCCGCGGCTCCGCGTGAACCTTTTCTCGACACATACGCAGTCCTGAGTCGAGTACACCCATGACTGTGCAAATCCCAATCTCCATCAAGCGCCTGTAAACAGATTCGATATTTTTCCCCGGACAGCCGTGCGCGCTTCGCGCGAGGGAGGAACCGATAACAGTCACGATGTGTGAATCCGGTAGCCACAAGGGGGAGGTTGGATGAAACCTCCGCCGAATTTATTGACGCATGTGTTTACCAGGTCCCGGCTCTCTCCCCGCGAAAGCGGGGATCACGCGCCTGCCTGCGCGAAGCCGAAGCTTCGCTTCGGCGAAGGCAGGTCGGCCGGGATAACGCGCCGGGGAGCCGTGCCGGAAAGCCCCCTTGCGAACGAGTTCGCTTTCTGCGAACATGAATGATGCAGGTTTTGATCGCCAAATCGGCCGTGAAAGCTCTGCGGAAAATGCAGCCAGAGAAGGCGAAGGACATTCGGGAGGCGATCAGCAGGATGGCCCGCGACCCTGCCGCGCCCAACAACAACGTCAAGGCGCTGAAGGGGATCAAAGACGGCTACCGCATCAGGGTCGGCGACTGGCGAGTGTCCTATGTCAGCGATCGTGTATCTCAGACGCTGAAAGTATTCGAGATCGCGCCGCGAGGAGGTGCCTACAGATGACTCGCAGGAATTCTATCACCCGGGAGCTGCGCGTGCGGCTCGCGGGCGCCCGCAAGAAAACGATTGCCCGGCGTCTGCGCGCCGTCGCGCCCAGGCTTCAGCTTGCGGAAAGCGGCGATGCCGCCGATTTCGTGATGCTCCCATCGGAAGACTACGAGCGCCTGCTCGATGAAGCGGACGAGCGGAGCGCGAAGATGGCCTTTGAACGGACGCGGGATGAGGAATTTGTTCCGCTGGAGATCGCGGATCGTCTCCTGAAGCTGGAAAATCCCGTTCGCGTGTGGCGTGGGCACCGCGGGTTGACCTTGGCCCAACTGGGCGAGCGCGCCGGCTTGAGCAGGGGTTACCTGTCCGATATCGAAAACGGCAAGCGAAGCGGCACTGTCGCCACGCTGCGCACCATCGCCAAAGCGCTCGGCGTCGACGTCGACGATCTTGTTCCGCCCGTTCGGGGGCGGCGGACTGCGTGAGCCGCGCGGCGGAAAGGTTGTGCGGCGTTCTTGAGCGCCCGCGAAGGATCAGGTGTATGTTGATCTGGATAAAACGGGGCACCCGATTTGCGCACGCTTGACGAGGTCATGGCCGAGCTTCGCCGCCTTCAGCCGCAACTGCGGAAGCGCTATCCGATTCGCGAGATGGGCGTCTTTGGCTCCTGGGTGCGCGGCACGCAAAAGCAGGACAGCGATCTCGACATCCTTGTGGAACTCGGCGACGCGGTCGGACTCATGGAGCTTGTCGGTCTCAAACAGGATCTCAGCGACGCCATCGGCATCGAGGTCGACCTGGTCACCAAAGACGCCCTGAAGCAGCGCATCGGCCCGCGGATTCTCTCCGAGGTGGTGATGCTGTGACGGAGCCTGGGCGAGAGCGGCGACATTCGTTAGGACGTTGACCCGCTCGACCTGCTGCGCGCGCTTGCCGGGGTTGCGAACATAGGTCTGGGACAAGATGGCGAGCACGCCGCCAAACGCCTCGTCGACATCCTGATCGCGGGAGTGCGGACGCGGCGGTAGAGCAGTTTGAAATTCAATTTGATCAATTTTTGTCATGGCTCGCGCAAGCGCATGCGCGCTAAGATAAACAAATTCCGGCACCCACAGCGTGTCATTCCCGCGAAAGCGGGAACCCAGCGTCCGCAGCGGTGCTCATGTGAAGTCAGCGCAGTGCAAACCTTTCAACGCTTTACGAACTGGGTCCCCGCTTTCGCGGGGATGACACGCTTTTTCGCGTCGGTCGGGATGACACGCTGGAGAAAAAGTAGTTCGCAACCGGTGCTCATGTCGCGGCGCGAACGCCGAATTTCGTGACCTTGATCTTGCCCACGCGCTTCTCGGCCTGCCAGAGATCGTACTGCAATTGCATCCGCAGCCAGGTTCCGGCATCGCTCCAGCCGGTCTTTTCAAGCCTGATCGCCATCTCCGGCGACACGCCGGCGTGACCGTTGACCAGCTCCGATAGCGCTTTGCGCGAAACGCCGAGGCCTTTCGCAGCTTCCGTTACCGACAAGCCGAGCGGCGCAAGGCACATTTCGCGGATGACTTCGCCGGGATGCGCGGGGCTGTGTATTTTCATCGTCATTCCTCTCAATGATAGTCCACCAGATCAACATCCACGGCGTCATGGCCTTCGAATCGAAAGACGATGCGCCAATTGCCCGAAACGGATACCGCCCATTGTCCCTTCCGGCCGCCCTTCAGGGGATGAAGCTGGAAGCCGGGAACAGCCATGCCCGCCGGGCCCGCAGCCGCATTCAACGTCGTAAGAATCATCCTCAGCTTGCGGACCTGATGCGCGCCGACGCCGCGCACATCGTTTTCGGCAAAGAGCCGCCCCAATCCCTTGTGGCGGACGTGCAGGATCATATGTAACCTATAACGTATCAGATATCAAGGCTGAGAATTTGCGCGGCTCGCTGGCGGGTCGCCCGCCCATACTCTCATCGTCCTGTCCTCCGTTCCGCAATCAGATCCGACAGCCGCTTCGGGATAAGCTCCAGATCCGGCTTCGCCGTCTTGCGGCCGCTTTTCAACTTTTTCTGAAACGCGTGCTTGCTTCCATCGAGCTCGATGACGAGCTTTGCTTCGAAGCAGACGAAATCGGCGACGTAGGATCCAATGGGCTGCTGGCGGCGAAATTTGATTCCGTCAAAGCGCCGGTCGCGCAGCGCGTGCCACAGCTTGCGCTCGACTTCCGTCTGTTCGCGCCGAAGCTTGCGGGCGAATTCGTGCGTCACGGCCCCCTCACCCAGGCTGGTGCGGTTGCGATGTTTCCTGCTTAGCACCTCTCCCACAAGGGGAGAGGGGATTCCACGCGCTGATTTCCCAATTTTGATGCAAGACTCCGCTTCCCCTCTCCCCTTGCCCGCCTTCGCTAAAGCTTCGGCGGGTCAAGTACCTCACTTGGTCCGCCGAAGCCTTGGCGTAGGCGGATGCGAGAGGCGTGCAGATACGGGCGATGCATTCTGTTCAGGCGCGGGTGAGGTGGAACACGGCGAGACCGATCGTTTCCATCACTCCGTCTTCCGGAAATGCGTGCCTGCTTCCATCGAGCTCGATGACGAGCTTTGCTTCGAAGCAGATGAAATCG
>PKWC01000157.1 GCA_003131925.1 Alphaproteobacteria bacterium
GCGTCGTCGGCAAGTTCGTCGAAGCCTACGGACCCGGCGTCAAGTCGCTCTCGCTCGAGACGCGCGCCACGATTGGCAACATGTCGCCCGAGTACGGCGCGACGTGTACCGTTTTTCCGATCGACCAGGTAACCCTGGACTACCTCACCTTCACCGGGCGTCCCGCGTCCCAGGTGGCCCTGGTCGAGGCGTACGCCAAAGCTCAGGGCGTCTGGCACCACGACAACGCCACCGAACCGGTCTACTCCGAGTACGCCGAGCTGGACCTGGCGAGTGTTGAACCCAGCCTCGCCGGACCCAAGCGCCCCCAAGACCGTGTCTCGCTCTCCGAAGCCCGTGGCGCGTTTCGTGACGCGCTCGGTCGCGAACCTATTGAGGTCCACGGCGTCGACGCGGCCGAGGATCTGCGCGACGGGGCGATTACCGTCGCGGCGATCACGTCGTGCACCAACACGTCCAACCCCTCGGTGCTAGTCGCGGCCGGTCTGGTCGCGAAGAAGGCCGTCGAACGCGGGCTGACGGTCAAGCCCTGGGTCAAGACCTCGCTCGCACCGGGTAGTCGCGTCGTGATGGACTACCTCGAGCGCGCCGGGCTCGTCGATCCCCTCGACAAGTTGGGCTTTTACTTGGCCGGCTATGGCTGCACGACCTGCATTGGCAACTCGGGACCCCTGCTCAATGGCGTCTCAGAGGCCGTGAACGAACACGACCTATCAGTGGTGTCGATCCTGTCGGGAAACCGCAACTTTGAGGGCCGGATCCACCCCGACGTCAAGCAGAACTTTCTCGCGAGCCCTCCCCTCGTAGTGGCCTACGCACTCGCGGGCACCATCGACATCGACTTGAGCCACGAGCCGCTGGGCACCGACACGAGTGGCACGCCGGTCTATCTGGCCGATCTCTGGCCCAGTGACGCCGACGTCGCCGCGGCGGTTCGCGCCTCGATTACTCCCGAGATGTTCAAAGACCGTTACGCCAATATCTTTGCGGGTGAGGATCGCTGGCGGGCCGTGCCCACGACCCACGAGGTGACCTACCAGTGGGACCCGGCGTCGACCTACGTCAAGTTGCCCCCCTACTTTGAGGGACTCACGATGGAGCCTGGCACCGTCGAGGACGTACACGGTGCGCGCGTGCTCGCGAAACTCGGCGACTCGGTGACGACCGATCACATCTCACCGGCGGGCAACATTCGCCTCGACGGACCGGCTGGACGTTACCTGATCGATGGTGGCGTGCAACCAAAGGACTTCAACAGCTACGGCACGCGACGCGGCAACGATGAGGTGATGGCGCGCGGCACATTCGCCAACGTGCGCTTGCGCAATGAGATGGCTCCGGGCACTGAGGGCGGCGTCACGATCAAGTGGCCCGAGGGCGCCCCGATGTCGATCTTCGACGCGGCCATGGCCTACGGCAAAGAGGGCACGCCCTTGATCGTGCTCGGGGGCAAAGAGTACGGCAGCGGTTCAAGTCGCGACTGGGCCGCCAAGGGTCCCAAGCTGCTCGGCGTGCGCGCGGTATTGGTCGAGAGCTTCGAGCGCATCCACCGCTCCAACCTGATCGGCATGGGGGTTGCGCCGCTTGTGTTTGCGGACGGGAAAACCCGGCGCGACTTCGGACTCAGCGGTCGGGAGGCAATCGACTTACGCGGATTATCCCACCGGATCGCGCCCGCCATGCGGCTGATCGCCACCATCGCCTATCCCGATGGCCGCGCATCCGACCTGCCGCTGATCCTGCGCATCGATACCGCCGACGAAGTCGCCTATTTCGAGAATGGCGGGATACTCCAGTTTGTTCTAAGGAATCTGCTGGCTGCTTAGAACTGGTTGCCACGCTTTACCGCAACTTTCGCGCGGAACGCGACGCGATTTTAGAGCGAATATGCGATGGTATCGTCCCGGGACGGTCTCAAGCCGAAGTGACTGGAGGGGAGAGTCGGGCCGCCCTATGTTGGGCCGATGACGCGGTTTGCAACAATTGTAGCGACAGCACTCGCGGCGACCGCGCTCGCCGCCGGCAATTCGTCAATGGCGGGACCGAAGCGGCAGGTCGTGCTGGAGTTGTTCACGAGCCAGGGCTGCAGTTCCTGTCCGCCCGCGGATGCGCTCCTCGGCCGGCTCGCGGACCGCAAGGACGTGCTCGCCCTTAGTCTGCCGGTGACCTATTGGGACATGCTGGGCTGGAAAGACACGCTCGCCAGCGAAGCGAACACGCGCCGGCAGAAGGCCTATGCCCAGACGATGGGTCGCGGCGGCATCTACACGCCGCAGATGATTGTCGACGGTACGAGCGACGTGGTGGGAGGCCGCGAAGCCCAGGTGGAATCGGCGATCGCCGCGCGGACGGCTGACATGCGTGCGGTGCCCGTGACCCTGAGCGCCACGCCGGCGACGCTACACATTGCGATCGGCGCGGGCGCAGAGCGCAACGGCGACGAAGCGACGATCTGGCTTTTCCATATTCTGAGCAGGACGACCGTGCATATCGCCTCGGGCGAGAATGAAGGCCGCAGTATCGGCTACCGGAATATCGTGCGCGACGTGAAAGCGATCGGCGTCTGGAAGGGCCAGGCACTTTCCCTCGATCTGCCCCGCAGCGACATGATCAGCGCGCCGCACGATGCCGAGGCGGTTCTGGTGCAGGACGGTGGGTACGGCCGCGTAATCGGTGTGGGTTACATCGGCTGGTCGCAGTGATTGCAGATCCGCCATCGACTCCTGCGATGTTCCAAAATGAAACAGCAGAGCGTGACGACGAAAACATGACAAGGTGAGGCCCAACGTTCGAATACTGAGTTCGATCGGCACTATCGCCCCGAAAACGCTGAAAATTTCGCATTTTTTTAATGACCCACCCCCAATCATACGCGCCCAAGGCCGAAAACGACCGGGACGGTGTATTGTGGCGTTTCAGACGCTTCCCAAAAGATCTGTCGACGGGATTCGCGCGCTCACCGCGATCGAGGACCTCGAACGCCTGAGGCTTGCGGCGCGCGGCGCTGGCGAAGCGGCGTTCGACTGGACCATCGCCGACGACCACATCGACTGGGACGGCGCGATCGATTTGCTTGCGCTGCACTCGGATCCGGCCCGCATGAGCCGCGGCGCGGAATTTCGCGCCTGGATGAGCCATGCCGGCCGCGAGCGCATCGATGCGATCTTGCGGCAGGCAAGCCTCGAAGACAATTTCTTCGAAATTGAATTCGAAGTTTTGTCTGCGATGGGGACGGTATGGCTTGAGCTGCGCGGTGTGCGCATACCGGGACCGGCCGGCCAGGCCGAGCGCGTTGCCGGCGTGTTGCGCGTCATCACCGAACGCAAGCGCGAAGCGCAGAGATTGACCTATCTTGCCACGCGCGACGAACTCACCGGTCATCTCAACCGCACGAGCTTGAGGTCGGAGATTGCACGCGCAATCGAGATTTCAAAAGCCGGCGCGACGAACTGCGCCTATCTGGTTGCTGCGATCGACAGGCTCGCAGTCATCAATGAAGCCTACGGATTTGGCGCCGCAGACGAGGTGATCGTCACGGTCGGCGAGCGGCTCGCTTCCGCCCTCCGCGCGAGCGACGTGATCGGCCGGATCGCCGGCAATAAGCTTGGAATCATTCTCGGCTCGTGCACGGAAGCCGAGATGGCGTTGGTCGTGGAGCGCATGCGCGACGCGGTTCGCGGCGAAGTGATTGCAACCCGGCGGGGCGCGGTTTCGGCCACGATCAGCATGGGTGCGGTGTGGCTGCCTTCCGACGCGTCTTCAGGTCAGGAGGCCATGCTCCGCGCGGAAGAAGCGCTCGACCGTGCGCGCGGCGCCGGCCGGAACGGCTTCTGGATCTACACGAAGTCGCCGCAGCGCGAGATGGCGCGCCTTCGCTTGATGGCAATTGCCGACGAGGTTGCCGAGGCGCTCGAGACGAAGAGGCTTGTATTCGCGTATCAGCCTATCGTCTGCGCGCGGGAGCGCCGGCCGGTACATCACGAATGTCTTCTCCGGATGGTGCGCGCCGACGGCACGATCGCAACCGCAGGACACTTTATTCCGGCGGCCGAGCAGTTGGGACTCGTGCGCCAGGTCGACCGGCATGCGCTCGAAATGGCCGTTGCCGAGCTTCACGCCTATCCGGAAATCTCGCTCGCCGTGAACGTGTCGGGCACGACGGCTTCCGATCCTTCGTGGCTCACCTCCTTCATCCATTTCGTCCGCGCCAACAACGGCGTCGCCCGGCGCATCATCGTCGAGCTTACGGAAACTGCCGCGCTCAACGATTTCGAGGAAAGCTCGCGATTCATTTCGAATCTGCGAGAGCTCGGCTGCATGGTCGCGATCGACGATTTTGGCGCGGGCTTCACCTCGTTCCGCAACCTGCAGATGCTGCGCGTCGATATCGTGAAGATCGACGGCACGTTCGTGCGTGGCCTCTCCACGTCGCCGGAGAACCAGATATTCGTGCGCACGCTCGTGGACCTGGCAAAGAATTTTCGGCTCAAGACTGTGGCGGAATGGGTAGGCTCCGAGGAGGAAGCGGCGCTTCTGGAAAGCTTCGGAGTCGACTATTTCCAGGGATATTATTTCGGCGAACCGACTCTCGCGCCGCCGTGGAAGAGCGCACCGGCCGAACACGTGCAAACTTGATATCGGGAGGATGGACGGGAGTTGAGGGCCCGTCGGTTTGATTCCTGGCATTCACGCCATGAATGCTGACTGGCGTGCCGCGCGCCTATTTGCGCTCATTCCGGTCGCGGGCAATTTCGGCGAGTTGCCGGCGCATCGCCTCGATCTCGCTCTTGAGTTCGCTCACTTCGTCCGACGAGGCAGGCTTGGATTCCGTAGAGCCGTTGCTTGAGCGGGCCTCGGCTTCGCGTGCGGCCTGAATGCCGAAAGGCGAGAACATCCGCATCGTTCGTTCGAATATCGCCAGGTTCTGGCGGGTCATGGCTTCGAGCGCCTGGCTCCCGCCGCCGAACGTTTCCGCGATCCGGTGGCGCATGTCTTCCTGCTGCCTGGTGAAGCTCTCCATCGACATGTCGAGATAGCCGGGAATGAAGGCCTGCAGGCTGTCGCCATAGAAGCGGATGAGCTGGCGCAGAAAGCGGATCGGCAGCAGGTTCTGTCCCTTGCTCTCTTCTTCGAAGATGATCTGCGTCAGCACGGAGCGCGTGATGTCGTCACCCGTGCGGGCGTCGTGCACCTCGAAATCCGTGCCTTGCTTCACCATCTCGCAGAGATGATCGAGGGTGACGTAGCTCGACGTCTTCGTGTTGTAGAGCCGCCGGTTCGCGTATTTCTTGATGATGACCGGGTCCGGCGCGCCTGGGTTGCTATCTGTCACGGTCCCACCAGCTGGCGAAAAGTTTCGATCCCGATCCTCCGCCTAGCACAACATTACATCCTTTGCGCTGTCCAGTGGCCACGCGCGGCTCGAGCGATCCGCCTGCTCGCGAGCCGCCTCGCCCGCGAGGCCAATTTGTGGCGCTTGTCGTTCGGGCCCAATCGCGGCACTTTGCGGCGTGGCAATAGGAAAGATGCAAGCTCATGACGGAGGTGGTCATCGTGTCCGGAGCACGCACGCCGGTCGGTTCGTTCAACGGCGCGTTTGCAGGCGTTCCGGCTCACGATCTGGGAAAGGTCGCCATTCAGAGCGCGCTGAGCCGGGCCAAAGTCGCGCCCGAGGAGGTATCGGAAGTCATTTTGGGCCAGGTCCTGACGGCTGCCCAAGGGCAAAATCCGGCACGCCAGGCGGCGGTCAATGCTGGAATCCCGGTCGAAACGCCGGGCTGGATCGTCAATCAGCTGTGCGGTTCGGGCCTTCGCGCGGTCGCGCTGGGTTGCCAGGCGATCATGATCGGCGATTCCGCAATCGTCCTGGCTGGCGGCCAGGAATCCATGAGCCAGGCGCCGCATGCGGCCTGGCTCCGAGGCGGCCAGAAGATGGGCGCGCTCGAGTTCACCGATACGATGCTGAAGGACGGGCTTTGGGATGCCTTCCACGGCTATCCNNCGTCACTGCCGAGAACGTGGCACGCGAATGGCAGATCACGCGGGAGGCGCAGGACCACTTCGCCGTCGCATCGCAGAACAAGGCCGAAGCGGCCCGCAAGTCCGGGCGCTTCGCCGATGAAATCGTGCCCGTGACGGTGAAGGAACGAAAGGGCGAGCGGATCGTCGACAAGGACGAATTCATTCGCGACGGTGTGACCTATGACGCCATCGCCGCGCTCAAGCCCTCTTTCCAGAAAGATGGAACGGTCACCGC
>PKWC01000051.1 GCA_003131925.1 Alphaproteobacteria bacterium
TAGCCCACAAGGGGAGAGGGAAATCGGTATCTTGCATCTACGTCGGAAAATCAGCGCGGGGAATCCCCTCTCCCCTTGTGGGAGAGGGCCTAAGAACGAGACCTATCAGCCGCCCCGGCGCAGGTGAGGGGTCCCCCGCATCGCATTTGCGCGAAGATCGTTTGTGGAAGCGCGCATCCGAATCGAAACGGCGCGGAACTTGCGCTCCGCGCCGTGCGATTGATGTCCGGAGCCTTCAGACGATCTTGAGATTGACCGCCTTGGGTCCTTTCTGATCGGTTTCAATGTCAAAGCTGACCTGCTGGCCTTCGTTGAGGCCTCTGAGGCCGGCGGCCTGCACGGCGGTGACGTGCACGAACACATCCTTGCCGCCGCCTTCCGGCGCGATGAACCCAAAGCCTTTCGTGGTGTTGAAGAATTTGACCTGTCCGGTCGTCATTGCGGCTTTCTCCTGAATTGTTCCGCGGCTGACACCATGTCCGCCACGTTGTCGAAGTCGCGTCTCATTTCAGGGAAAGCGTCGTCGTCACTCCAGTCCGTCTGCATCGCGTCGAGGAACCAACCCATCTCCGCTCTTGCATCCGCCGGCGCGCATGAAACTCTTCTCTGGCCCGCGCGGCCTCAACCGGTGGCGATATAGGATTTCGAGCGATTTTTGGCAAGCTACCGGCTTTCCGACAACGGAATATGGCGTGGCTGCTCGCGCACGCGCGCGATCCAGCGCGCGACGGCGGGAAATGAAGCGATGTCGAACCCGCCTTCGTCCGCGCAATGCGTGTAGGCGAAGAGCGCGATGTCGGCGATGGAATAGCGGTCGCCCGCGAACCAATCGCGATCGCGAAGCCGCCCATCCATAACAGCGAGCGCCGCGTTTCCTTTCGCGTGCCATTCGGGAATGAGGTGTCGTTTCTTCTCCAGTTCGGCTTTTGGCGCGTAGGCCAGCCAGAAGCGCGCAACCGCGACGTAGGGCTCATGGCTATACTGCTCGAAGAACATCCATGACAAAGCTTCGGCGCGCGACCAGCTGTCTGCCGGAGCGAGAGCGGAGCCTTCGGCGAGATGCCAGATGATGGCGCCGGATTCCGCGAGCGTGCGCCCGTCTTCCCATTCGAGCAGCGGGACGCGGCCGTTGGGATTCCTGGCCAGGAATTCCGGCTTGCGCGTCTCGATTCCAAGCACGGGATAGTCGCGCAGCACGAGCGGCACGCCCACCTGCTTCGCGGTCAGGCGAACCTTGTAGCAATTGCCGGACATCTGCATCTGGTGAAGCACGGGCATGGCCGTCTCCTCTCGCTGGGCGGCGCGAGCATGCGCGATTCGGCCATGCGGCGGACGCAGGTCCGTCTCTTGCTCCACGAAACGATCGGGCGCGCTGCGGCGTTATCACCATTGCGCGCCAGACTATGCGCGGGAGCTTCCTGAGGAGACAATGATGAGATTCGTCTATGCGGCGCTGGGCGTGGTCGTTGCGGGCGGAGTCGCGGGCTGGTTCTGGCCGGCACAAGCGGACCCCATGCCCATGGACACCCCGACTTCGGTGGGTGGCATCGAGACGGTGTGCACGGGCGTCGGCGCGGAAGCGCAGCAGGATCCGCGCTGGCAGGCCTATCCAGTGCGGGTCGAGTTCTCCAATGGCGGGGCCCAGTTTCTGTCCGGCGCGCATGTCGTCCTGGCCGGATCCGGTGGCCGACCGATCGCAAATGTCGACTGCGCCGGTTCCTGGGTTCTCTTCAGGGTCGAACCGGGCTCGTACAAGGTCACTGCGACCTTGACGGGTCAGGCGGGAGGCAGCCGGAGTGCGAGCTTTTCGACGTCCCGCAGCGGTCAGAAGCTCGTGGTCCTCGATTTTTCGGTTCCCGCCAACAAGTAGCAGCGCTCCCCCGCTTCAAAAATACAACGCAACTCCCGGCGGCGTGTAATATCGCCGGATGATTTACCTCGTCCATGGACGCTTGATGAGCGGCTTCGGCCATGGCGGCGGCCTGCGTCACGGAAACGTGCTGGGACTGCACATTCTCGGCGTTCTTTTGATGATCGTGGCGACAGTCGTGCTCGCCGCGGCCGCCACGGCGGGGATGAGCGAGTGGATCAGCCGGCGCTATCGAAACGAGGATTCCACCAGGGCGGCTGCCTGGGTTACCTTCCTCGTGGTGTTCGTGGCTCTTGGCTGGCTGACATTGCGTGTCGTGTGACCCTCTACCCGCGCTGAGCTTTTGCGGCCGCCGCTCCGAAGCGGCGCGATGACCGCAATCCTCGATCAAACCGCGCCGGCCACCGGTGCTCCGCGCAAGCTCAAACGCAGCATGCGGGTAATCGGCACGCTGCTGCTGACGCTCTCATCGGTGACGCCCGCCTCGTCCGTATTCGTGATCGTACCCGGCGTCATCCAGCAGGCGGGCACCGGAGCGTTCCTCAGCATGGCCGCCGCGGCGCTGCTCTCCTTTCCGATTGCGCTCGTCTATGCCGAACTCTCCTCGGCCTTTCCCATTGCGGGCGGCGAATATTGCATGATGGGCCGCACGCTTGGTCCCGGCTGGGGCGCGGCGATGCTCGGCCTTATCTTCGCCGGAAACGTGCTCACGCCTGCCGTGCTGGCTCTCGGCGCAGGCGTCTATATCGGCGCGGTGTTTCCTGGCCTCGACCCCACCGCCGTTGCGATCGCCGTCATCGTTTCGACAACGGTGCTCGCCGTCCTCCACATCCGCACCAATGCGTGGGTGACGGGGGTCTTTCTCGTGCTCGAGATTCTTGCGCTCCTGATTCTGGTTGGCCTCGGTTTTTTCCATCCGGAACGCTCGATGACCGAGCTTGCGATCCATCCCGTCACGCTAATGGGCGGGACATTGCAGCACACGCCGCTCGCGCTGATCGGCCTTGCTACATCGGTGTCGGTGTTTGCCTTTTTCGGATACGGGTCCGCGATTTATTTCACCGAGGAGATGCACGACGCGCCGCGCCTGATCGGGCGCACCATTCTCTGGGCCGTCGTGATCACCGTGCTCACCGAGCTTGCGCCGGTTGCGGCGGTGCTTGTCGGTGCGCCGGATCTCAAATCGTTGATCGCATCGCAGAGCCCGTTCGGCGATTTCGTCCTCGCGCGCGGCGGTCGTTTGCTCAACCAAGCGATCAGTCTTGCGGTCGCGCTCGCGATCCTCAATGCGGTGCTGGCGACGCTGTTGCAGAATGCGCGCTTCTTCTTCTCGACCGGCCGCGACCTCGCCTGGCACCGCCACATCAACGACGCCTTCACGCGCACGCATCCGCGTTTTCACTCACCCTGGATCGCGACGCTCGCGGCCGGTGGCACGTCGCTGCTCGCCTGCTTTCTGGGCATGAATCTTCTACTGGTGCTGACGGGTACGGGCATCGTGCTGACCTATGCAGGCCTGTGCGTGGCGACGCTCGTCGGCCGCCGCACCGGCACGACCGCGCACGCCGCCTTCCGCATGCGGTTCTTTCCCGCGATGCCGGTCATCGGCCTCTTCGGGCTCGCCTACATCCTCTACACGAGCTGGCTCGATCCCGATGTTGGACGCTTCAGCCTGATCGCGAATCTTGTCGTAATTGCGCTGTCGCTGGTCTACTACTTCTTCGTGCTGCGCAGCCGGGGCGAATGGATACTGCGCGGTCCGGAAGAAGAGCCGGAAGAATCGTAAAAAGGGGCCATGCATGACGACCGCCATTTCCGCTCATCCGCGCGCCGCGCGCGGAGAGCTGCTTCATATTCTGGGCGTGGGCTTCGGCGTTGCCGTTGCGGTCGGCGCGATCATCGGTGTCGGCATCCTGCGCGCGCCGTCGCTGATCGCGCGCGACGTTCCCGACGCAAGGCTGATTATCGCACTGTGGATCGTCGCGCTGCTCCATGCGGCACTCGAGGCCAATGTCATCGCCGAGCTTGGCACCGCGCTGCCGCGCGCCGGAGGTCCCTACGTCTACGTGCATCGCGCCTTCGGCGACATTGGCGGACTTGCTGTCGGTTGGACCTTGTGGATGCAGAGGGTGGCGGCGATCGCCGCCCTCTCGATTGCCTTCGCAGATTTTCTGGCGCTGCTCTGGCCGGCCGCCGGACATGCGCGGCCGGCTGTTGCCGTTGCCATGCAGCTTGCGATGTTCGGCACCAATTTCATGGGATTGCGTGAGGGACGCGCCGTCCAGCAGTTCACGAGCTTTCTGAAAGCGCTCGCGCTGCTCGCCTTCTGCATCGCGGCGTTCCTGATCGTTGCGCCAATCCGCGATATCCCGGCCACGATTCCCCGAATGGCGCCTGTCGTAGGTTGGGTCGGGCTGGTCGCTGCCTATCAGCTGATCGTGGGCGCCTATTCGGGATGGTTCGAGCCGGCGTTCTTCAGCGAGGAATGCGCCGATTCCGGCCGCAGCCTGCCACGCGTGATGGCGATCGGGCTGTTGATGACGGCCGCGCTTTATATCGGCATCAACGGCGCGCTGCTGCATGTGCTTGGCGTGCAGGGCGTCGCGCAGAGCGCACTTCCCTTTACGCTCGTACTGGCCAAGGTCGGCGGAACTGTTGCCGGCGCCATCGTCGCCGTGTTTGCGCTTCTGAGCGTGGCGAGCTGCTCGAATGCGGGGATGATGAGCGCGCCTCGCGTCCTGTTCGCGCTGTCGCGCGACCGATTGCTACCGGCCGTCTTTCAGAGCGTGAACACGGGCGGCAGCCCGACCGTGGCCATCGCCGCGACAGCGGCCGGTTCGATTGCGCTGGCATTGACGGGATCTTTCGGTCTCGCCTTCGGTCTCGTCGCGACGCTGCAGGCGGCATCTTTCATTCTCGTGATCCTTGCGCTCTTCGTGCTGCGCCGGCGCGAGCCCGGTCTTGCGAGGCCGTTCCGCGCGATGGGCTATCCATGGCTGCCGGCGTTCGTGCTGGCGATCGATCTCGCCCTGCTGATTCTGTTCCTGAACGCGAACTGGACCGGTGGCCTTTACGCCGCGATCATGTGGCTCGCCTGCGTTCCCTTTGCGCTCCTCGCCCGCCGCGCGCGACGGAGGATTCCCATTGCGGAAGCGACGTGATATCCCCAATCGGCTTTCTGCATGTCGGGGGATCACATGATGAGCGCTGAACCGGTGGTACTGTGGACCGCCACGGTGACACTTCTGATCGGCTTTTTCTATTTCTTCGCTGCCTTTCGCGTCGGCAATATGTCAGAAGCACAATATCCAGGCGCCGGCGACGAGCGGGCATCCGGAATTCGACCGCGCCTATCGCGTACAGCTCAACACGCTCGAACAGATGGGCATCGTGCTGCCGTTCCTTTGGGTGGCGGCCTTCTATCCGATCGGTTGGGCGTGGCTCGCGCCGCTCGTGGGGCTGATCTGGCTCGTTTCGCGGGTCATCTATCTCGCAGGCTATATGACCGATCCCAACAAGCGTGTGCCGGGCGCGATGCTGGGCGGAATCTGTAGTCTCGCCCTGTTCATCATCGCAGCCATTGGCGTCGCGCGCATCTGGCTGACGCCGCACGCGATGTAGCGCGATGCGCGTTACTCGCAGGCAAGTTTCCGGTGTCGCTGCCTCGGCTGTTGCGCTGGTTGGTGCTTCAGCCGCAAACGCGCAATTGGGCACCGGTGGGGAAATTTCTCATTCCGCTGTGGCCATTCATCAGGAAGTCACCTTCGCGGCAAGCGTTTCGCGTCTGTACCGCGCTCTGACCGTGACCGAAGAGTTCGACAAGGTCGTGCGCCTGAGCGCGGCGATGAATTCCGACATGAAGAAGGTGCTCGGCACCGCGCCGACAGCCATCGACGCGCGGGTCGGCGGCGCCTTCTCGCTGTTCGGGGGCTACATTACCGGCTGCTTCCTCGAACTCGTCCCGGACGCCCGCATCGTGCAGGCGTGGCGCGCGGGCAGCTGGGATCCGGGAGATTTTTCAATCGCGACGTTCGTCCTGTCGACTCAAGGCTCAGGAACGAAACTCGTATTCGACCACACGGGATTTCCAGGCGACGCCGCCGAACATCTCGCGCAAGGCTGGCACGTCAACTACTGGCAACCGCTGGCGAAGTCTCTGCAGTAATATTTAACGCAGAGGCCGCGGAGGATTCGCGGAGGACGCAGAGGAACTCGTTGCGCGCTTCGCGCGCGCATATTTTTACTGCGCCCTCTG
The DNA here is from genome assembly GCA_003131925.1 of Alphaproteobacteria bacterium. GTDB lineage: Bacteria > Pseudomonadota > Alphaproteobacteria > Micropepsales > Micropepsaceae > Rhizomicrobium. The sequence goes on from PKWC01000051.1 coordinate 6,126, forward strand.
CGCTGCCTCCGCGGCCTCTGCGTTAAATATTTTTTCCCTGTCACTCAGGTTTGATGCGGTCTACTCCCGTTCGAACATCCCCTTTCGCGGGCCGAGATAGCCGAACAGGAACGCCGCCACTTTCCGTATCTGGATTTCTTCCGAGCCTTCGGTGATGCGATAGCGCCGGTGGTGGCGGTAGATGTGTTCGAAGGGCTTGTGCCGCGAATAACCAAGGCCGCCATGCACCTGCATCGCGCGGTCGGCGGCTTCGCAGACGAGGCGGTTCGCCCAGTAATTGCACATCGAAACCTTGTCGGAGATCTGCCGCTCGATCTCCCTGTGCTCCAGTCTATCCATCTCCCACGCCGTCTTGCGGATCAGGAGACGCAGCATCTCGGCCTGCGTCGCGAGTTCCACCAGCGGCCACTGGATCGCCTGGTTGTCGGCGAGACTCTTGCCGAAGGTCTTTCGCGCCCTGGCGTATTTCACGCTTTCCTCGATACAGTAGACCGCCGCGCCGAGCGACGAGGCCGCCTGGCGGATGCGGTTCTGGTGCACGAAACTCTGGCCGAGCCCGAGCCCGCGCCCTTCCACGCCCCACATGGCGTCGTCGGGCACCCACACATCGGTGAAGCTGACGCGCGGATGATCGGTCGGCATGTTGAAGGTCCACAGCCATTCCTCGATCTTCACGCCGGGATGATTGGCGGGCACGAGGAAGACGGTGATGCCGCGCGCGGCGCCGTCCTCGCCGCTCGTGCGCGCGAAGACCAGGACATGGGTCACGGCGTGCATACCGGTTGTCCACATCTTCTCGCCGTCGATGCGCCAGCCGCCCGCGCCGTTCCGCTCCTCGCGCACGGCGCGTGTTTCCATGTAGGTCGCATCCGAGCCATGTTTCGGTTCGGTCAGCCCGAACGCGGTGCGGATCTCGCCATTGCGCAGCTTCTCGCCATACATCGCGAATTGCGCCTCGGTGGCGAAGTTCCTGAACATCAGTACGAAAGGATTGTTGCCGACGATCGAATGTTCGTTCTGCAGATCGTTGTGCAGGCCCAGGCCCTTCGCTGCGAGATGCTCGCGGATCACCGCCATGGCGAGATTCGATCCGCCATGGCCCCCCATCTCCACGGGCCACGCGTAACGGTAATGGCCGGCCTTTTCGGCCGCCTCGCGTGCCTCGGTGAGCAGCGCTTCCCATTCCGCGCGCGGCAAGCCGTGATTGTCCCAGTCGGTGCGCGCATGTTCGCGCCGGTGATCGAAGAAGCGGATATTGTCGTCGCGCTGTTCGATGGGTTTTATTGTGTTCTCGATGAACCGGTCGAGCTCGGCGAGGTAGTCGACAAGATCCTGCGGCAGAGCAAAGTCCATGTAAGACCCGTCCTCAGCGTGTCGGAAGAGAGTGAACCGCCAAGACGCCAAGCCGCCAAGAAGAATTTCACAGGGAGACGACGAGGCAATGAGAATTATTGCGCGCCTCCGGCGCGCGGTTCTTCCTCATCGCCTCACTGTCTCCTTGTGAATCTTAAAGATCGGTACGGGCGCCTTGGCGCTCTTGGCGACTTGGCGGTAATTCTTTCTTGCTCCTCACCCTGAGCTTGTCGAAGGGTAAGTCTGTCGAAGGGTGCGCAGCGCGGCGCGGTAGCCGGAATAGGCCGGCTGGTCGACGGCGAGCTTGGCGAGCGTCGTTTCCCAGAGATGCGCGGCGAGGCCCGGCGTGGAGAGATTCATCGCGCCACTTGCGATCGCCTGCGCCAGCTCCCGGTTCAAACCGGTGAGGGCACCACCATGTTCCAGCAATGCGGTCAATCGCGCCAGCTCCGTGACATCGGCGCCCGGCGAAAGTTCGAGTTGGCGGTGCGCGATGTCGAGCGCGTTGGCGGCGACGCGCAGCTGGAACGTGGAATGGGATTCCGCGCGAAGGAATTCCGCCACCGAGGCGACGATCTCGTGCGGATGCGGCTGGTCTTGCATGGATCAATGCGCCGGATGCGCTGTCAGCAATCGCATCAGATCGATCTCCGTTTCCGACGCGCGCCGCGCGATCACCGCGCGTTCGACGGTCCGATCGAATTCCCGAAACGCGTGCGGCATTCCCGCGCACATCACGCCCCAGCGCAGCGTGCCGAAGATTTCCCACCAACCGATCGACGCAAAATCGGCCGCGCCGCCTTCCGCTTCATAGCCCGCGAACAGATCCACGAGTTCGCCAAAGCCGCCAACGATCTTCTCCATCGCGCCGAAGCGCCAGGAATTGACGCAGAGCCAGCCGAGATCCTCCATCGGGTTTCCCACATGGGCGAGCTCCCAATCGAGAACCGCGCGCACGCCGTCCCGCCCCACGATCAGATTGCCGTTGCGGAAGTCCCCATGCACGAGGCGCGGGCGCTCGGGCGGGTTGGGGCAATTCGCTCTCAGCCAGCGGAACGCCAGCTCGAACACGGGCCGCGGCGTCCCGGTCGCACGATAGGCGGCCTGCCATTCGTCGAGCAGCTCCAGAGGCGTGAAGCGCCGCATGCCTGGAAATTCGTTGGCATCAAGCGCGTGAATGCGTGCGAGGATCTGTCCGCACTGGCGCGCGAGCACCGCGCGCGCGGACGCCAGAGCTTCGGTCTTGACGATGCGCCCTCCCAACGTTTCGCCTTCGACGAAGCCCGCGACGAAACCGCGGCCCAGACCATCCTCGGGAGCAAGCACGTAGAGCACCGGCGGGACAGGCACGCCGCGGGCTCCCGCCGCCGACATCAATCGCGCTTCCATCTCCGGCCCGACAGAAGCTGGCGAGACGCGCCCGCCGCCCGGCGCGCGGCGCAGAATCGCGGGAATCGAACGATCGCCAATCGCGACCTCGAAGCGCCAAAGCTCCTGGCTCGCCCCGCCGGACAATCGGCGGAGATTCGTGACCGCACTTGCTCCGGCTACGATTCGGCCCGCAATCGCGTTCAGCGCCCGTTCGGTTACGATGGCAGACGAGGATGCGTCCACGATCATTTCCTGGGCGCGGCCAATCGCTGTATCTGGTCGAACACGCTTCTCGCGTTCTCGATCTCGAGAAATCGTGGGGTTGCTTCGAGCGAGGGCAAAAAGCCGGAGACACCCGGCTGCATCCGCAGGGAGGGATTGGGTCCGAAAATTATTGTGCCGCGGCCGCTTGTCCTTTCCGAAATTGCAATTTCGGGCAGCCGATCGACGTTGAGCGCGACGAACTTGTTGAAACTGCCGTCGCGCAGGATCAGCACACGCTTGTCGGTTACGCCATAGATGGTTCTGCGCCGTATTGACGCGTCGGTGATGAAGCGCCCGAACACCAGATAGAGTCCCAAGAGGACGAAGGGCACGCCCCACAGCGCAAAGAAGAGCGGCGCATGCGAATGCGCGCCAGCCCGGTTCAGCAGGCCGAGAACAGCCGCTTCCCAGACAATAGTGCCGCCGCAAAAGATGAGACTGAACGGCACGAGGAAAATGTCCCGGCCCGTAAGGAGCAAACCCTGGCGCGGTCGCCCGGACCAGAGAATTCTCTCGCCGGGCATCAACCGGCTTCTGAGGTCGTCATCCAGCACATCCCCTCCGACTGGCGGGCGACTGCCGTCTATCCTATTTCTAAATTTCGCGGCTTGCTACAATCAGGCGGGATATCCTGGCCGCCTCACGCCGCTGCTTCTGCGCGGCTCCGCGCTTCGCTGCCCTCGACCTCGGGGAAGCGGACGTGCACGATCGTCCCTTGCCCGGGTGCGCTGTCGATGGCGAGCGTGCCGCCGTGCAGATCGGTCAGCGATTTCGCCAGCGGCAGCCCAAGACCGGTGCCCTCGTATTTTCGCTCGAGCCGGTTGTCGACCTGTCCGAAAGGAGTGAGCGCAATCTCCAGATGTTCCGGCGACATGCCGATGCCCGTGTCCGCGACGTCCACGACAATCGCGGTTCCGGTTCGATGCGGCGATACGGAAACCGTGCCGCCAGCTTCCGTGAACTTCATCGCATTCGAAAGCAGATTGAGGAATATTTGACGAAGCTTCGCTTTTTCGCCGGCTACCCGCATCGCCTCTGCCGGTTCGTTCAGCGTGAGCGTTATCTTCGCCTCCAAGTATTGCTTCGCCATCATCTTGGCACAGTCGCGCAGCACAAAGCGCAGATCGACAGGCTCGGCCTTCAGCGACTGCTTGCCGGCTTCGCTCCGGGAAATTTCCAGCACGGAATTGATGACGTCCAGGAGGTGTAGTCCGCTGCGCTGAATGTCCCGCGCGTATTCGGCATAGCGCGGATTGCCCAAAGCGCCGAAGAACTGGCCGGAAAGAATCTCTGAAAAACCGATGATGGCGTTCAGCGGCGTGCGCAATTCGTGGCTGATATTGGCGAGGAAGCGCGATTTCGCGGCGTTCGCCGCTTCGGCCGCCGCCTGGGCGCGGCGGAAATTCTCTTCGCGCTCCTTCACCGCCGTGAAATCGCTGACGAAAAAGATCAGGCAGCCATCATCCGTGCGGCTTCCGGTGCTGCGGATCCAGCGTCCGTCCTTGAGCCGGCGTTCGGCGCTGCCCAGAGGGCGCGCCTTGCGCCCGGCGCCGAGACCGGCGGGTGTCGGAAGCTGTTCCTCGTTCGCAAGATCCTGCTGCGCGAGCCGCGAGGCTTCCATGAAGTCCAGGCCAGGCGCCAGTCTTTCGGCAACGCTGGGAAAGAAATCGCCCATCCTTCTGTTGACGAGCAGGATGCGGCCGTCGCGGCCCACCAGGACGACTCCTTCGCCTGACGTCTCGAGCGCTCTGGCGAGCCGCGCTTCCGCGGATTCGGCGCGCGTCTTCTCCCGCTCCATCATCGCGCGGATATTGTCCTGCATGACCGCCATGGAGTGGAGCAGGGCGCCGGTTTCGTCGCTGCCGGATTCCGGAATCGGCGTCTCGAATCTGCCGTCGGCAATGCGGTCGGCGGCCGTAACCGCGGAACGCAGCGGCCGCATGATCCGGCGGGCGAGAAACAGGGTGATGCCCAGTCCAAGGAGCACCGCAATCCCCGTGACCCCCATCATGGCATATTTGAAGTCGCCGATGGCCCACACTGCCATCCGCCGTCCAACGAAGCTGTGATCTGCGTTCAGTTCGACCAGCATGTCGAACCGACTCATGATCTGAGCGTCGAGCGCGTCGAGATTGTCGTCCGTTCCGCTTCGCTCGGCTTCGCGCCAGCTTTGTCGCCACTGCGTGACGAGAGCGCGAATCCGGCGCACGATTTTCAGCTCGTCATTGGCGTCGAGGCGCGCTTGCGCCACGTCGAGGTCGCCGAAGAAGGTCAGCGACAGATCGTCGATCTTTTTCTTCAGCCGCATACGGTCTTCGGTGGAAGCGAATTTGCGCTCGAGAACGGCCTGCTGCATCTGCACAAAGTCTACGCTGGCGGCGCGCGCGTAGTTGATGGCCATGAGCGGCCCGTCATAGGTGCTTGTCACCATGTTGCCGGCGGAGGCGAGCACCCAATACCCATAGGCGCCGAGCGCGCCGATGATGACGCCCATGGCGAAGAAGGCCACGAATATCTTCGTTCCAATCGAATGGCGCAGACGCGTACCCAACTGGGGCTCCGGGTAGCAGCCGCAGGCGCGCGCACCGCGCGCCGCACCGGTTTTCCGGCTGGTCATCCTCCGTCAACCCGGGTTGATGAGGACTTAAATAATGTTGGAGGTGCAGTGCAAACCGCGCGTTAAGGTTACTTCACATGCACGGTCAACAGCATCTTGGGATGGATGTGGCAGCGCACGGGAAATGTACCGGCGCTTGGAAAGGTGATGTGGAAGACCTCTCCGGGCTGCTGTTCCGCGGAATCGTAGTTGAACCCTTCGGTGTCGACATAAATCTGATGGAGGAAATCATCCTGGTTGCTGAAGTCAAGTGTCGTTCCGGCTGCGATTGTTATTTCACTGGGATGGAAGGCGCGCCCGTTCTGGACGATCGTGTTCGCGTCATCAGCCAACACTGCTGCCGCACAGGTGAGGAACGCGGCGGCGGCGATGCCGAATGTCGCCGCTGCATTTAGGGTCACTTCGTCACAATGTCGTGCTGCATCGGCGCAAGGCGCGCGAGGAAGCGGTTTTGCGTGGCGAAGGGGACGCCGTCCTTGTCCATCGCTTTCTGAAGGTCTTCCACGACCGCGTTGAAGTCGGCATTGGTCAGATGCAGCCCCTTGTGCGAATCGTGCATGTTGCGGCCCGTGTAGGCGCACGCCCCGCCGGCGACCTGGCAGAACTGCTCCCCCAGGAGTCTGCGGAAGCGATCCATGTTCGTGTTGTCGAAGGTCGCCTTGATGCGTTCGTCGGCGAGAAAATTGTCCGTCGTGTCGCTGGCGATCTTGACGATCGCATCCCTGCCGCCCAGGTCCTGAAACAGCGTGTCGTCCGCGCGCGCCGCGCCCAGGCCGAGCGCAAGGCTGCATCCCGCGAACAGGAGCGCCGTGCCGAATTTCACGATCTTCATTGTCCGTCTCTCCTCTTCACAGACCGGCCTGCAGCGACACATAGACGCCGCGCTGATGATCTTCGATCACGATGTTTCCGAGATCGACATACGCGATGGTCAGGGAAAGGTTTTTGTTGAGGAAATAGGCCGCGAACAGGTCCCATGCATCGTCCTCACGCGCAATCCCAAGATTATCGGGCTTGGTGCGGTATTCTCCGCCGATCGCGAAATTGCGGCTCAACAGGTAGGCCGCAGAGCCTTCGAACTCTGTCGAGTAGCTGTCGTTCTTGTCGCCGCCGAAGCCCAGGAAGCCGAATTGGTTGGCCTTCGTTTCGCGAAGGGTCGCGTCCACCAGAAGGCTCTGCGCGAGGAACAGTTTGGTCGCGGCGACATAGAAGTCGGTGCCGTCCGCCGATTTGCCGCCGATGGCCGAGATCAGCCAGCCCTTGTCGTTGTGCTTGTATTGAACACCGGCGGAGATCTGCGGCAGCAGGGAGTCCTGGTCGTAGACGGCGTCGCCCCAGACCTTGACCTTGGCGCCGAAGACGTCCTGATCGATGGTGAAGTTCTTGCCGAGGCCGAGTTTCGCACCGACATCTTGCGTGTCGAAGCTCTGATACGCGTAGGAAAGCTCGACCCGATCGAACAGGCCGATCGCGGCGCCCTCGGTCCACAGCGAGTAATTGCCGACACCAATGTAGGTGAAGTGGCCGTTCGCGCCCAGGCCGTCACGCGTGCCGTAACCGGAGATCAACGCCCACGTTGTCAAGCCGCCGCCGCCAGCGCCTTCGAGCTGGCTGACGCCGCCCGTGGCCAGCAGCTTGCCCGAATCGAACATCGCCATGCCCTGCTCGGCCATCGAAGGCGGAGGAACCTGATCGTCCGCCACAGCAGGCCAGGCGAGCGCCATGGCAACCAGAAATGCGGGAAGTGCGGTCCGCATAAATCACCCCGGTCAAAAAGTCCCTAGTAATTTTCAATAAACGAGCAGCGTTAATTTTTTCCTTCGGGAATGGGGGGATGCGCATCACAAACGCGCCGCCGGCTCGCATGGTTCGACTCGCCGCTGCGCGCGCTCGGCCGGGGCACGCTCACCCTGAGGGTCGAATCACATGTCAGTGGCAGGCGATACGCTCCGGCCGCGTTTCGCGGGGACCGGAGCGCGGGCAAGCTCAGGGTCGATTTCTGTTACCTCCTCCAAGATACACGTACTTGACTCGCATATTTTTCTTTGCCCACGCTACTGCATGAGGATCATTTGGATGCTCGATGTAAAATTTATACTCGGCCCTATCCTTCTCATCATCGCGAGGAACAAATCTATATACAATTCTAATGCCCTGTGAGGTGAACTTCTGTCTCTCGATATCAACTCGATTCGGAAGTATAATTTCTGCGATCGTTCTCGAAATAAAGCGCACTGACGACTCAACTTCTTCTGGCAGGAACAGCACCTCGTCTTTTTTCCCAGTCGAATCATTGACCGTGTAAATGCGGATGGTTCCGTCCATTGCGGAGCAGCGATTTATCATCGTCCGCATCGAAATATTGAAACCGGCTAGGGCTGCTTTTTCCTCGCTCATGCTACACAGCCACCTCGGAAACAGGAAGACACTGCAGACCAATCCGACAAACAGAACGAGGCAGACGAAGATCCCCCATCTGAGCGTATGGCTTGACACTATCTGTGGCATGTTGTGAGCCCGTTCTTGCTGTCATTGAAGCTATTGGTAATGAGAGGATCGTTGTTTGGATTTGTACCGTAGGAAGAAGAAAAGAGAAAAGGAGCCAGAGTCATTATCTGCCGGGCGCCGCTCAAAGTAGCTTGGGCGATTTCTCTGCGCCCTCATCGCGAGAGGATGGCTTGGGCGGACGGCCGCGGCGAGGCGGCCTGACGGTCCGCCCACCGGTAGCAGCTTCGATCTCCGCCTGAAATTTCTCGCTGGCGGGAACCCAGCCCTGCTGCGTCGCGTCGCGCAGAACGCGAAGGATATCTTCGCCGAGACCCTCTTCGAAACGTTTGCGATAGGCCATGCGCCTCTCCTCCGTGTCGCGGCCAAGCGCATTGTAAACCGGATGCTCGACGAGCGGCGGATCGGGTTCGCCAAGCGCATTGTGGCGATAGCTCGACCACGGATAATCCGCGGCCTGCGCCACCATGCGAGCGAGCAACGGATTGGCCTCGATGTAGCGATGGCACGACAGCACGTAACCGTCGCTGTCCAGAACTGTGGAGCGATGGCGGCCTTCCCAAAGGGCGCCGGTGCGCCGGTAGGTCCGGTTGACGTGGGCAACGTAACGCCGGCCAAGCGATTGCAGAATTCTCGGCAAGGTCAACGCGCGCGCGACGATCATCAGCAGATGCACATGATTGGTCATCAGCACATAGGCGCGCAGCAGCGCGCCGTGCCGCGTGATCGCGCCCGAAAGCCAATTCAGATAGAGAATCCGGTCATCGTCGTTGAAAAAAATCGGCTTGCGGTCGTTGCCGCGCTGAATAACATGATGGGTGACACCACCCGCTAGCAATCGACGCCGCCGCGCCATCGACGAAATTCCCCCTCGCGGACACCGCCAAGCCTATCTCCCCTGGCACGTGGAGACAAATCGACTCTGGCTCCTTTTCTCGCGGCTGCTTCTCCTTCGGTCCGACGTTTGCCCACTCGTAGAAGCCGTCCGCGACCACGAGGCACGGCCTCGCCTTGAATGCCGCACGAAAGGCAGGCTATTCAGCAACTGTCTCGGCTTTCGCGTTGATCATCGCGACGCCGCCCTTGCCGTCCTTCGCCCAGCCATGAGCGAGCTCGTCAATTTGGGGCGATAGACGGGGACTGCCAGACCCTGAATCATTGTCCTGAAGACTTTTGCGGAAGGAGCGGGCGGCGCCTATTGTTTCATTCCGGAGCAGCCGGTCCGCCGGGCGGTCCGCAAACACCATCGAGGGAGCATCGAACAATGAAGAAGGCAATCCTCTTTGCAGCCGCCGTCCTTGTCGCGAGCGCCGCCGCCGCGGATCAGCTTCCGCATCGCAAGAGCGGGTTGTGGCAGATCACGGACGCGATGTCGTCGAGCAAAATGCCTCCGCTGTCATCGAAGCTCTGCATCGATGCCCGGACTGACGACGCGATTATGAGCAAGGGCAACGCGGCGTCAAAAAGAATGTGCAGCCGGCACAGCCTGAAGATGGGGGGAAACGTGGCCACCATCAACTCGACCTGCAAATTCGGTCGGTCGACAATTACGACGCGCTCCACCATCACCTTTTCGGGCGATGCGGCCTATCGCACCGAGACGCATGTGCGCTATTCGCCGCCGCTCCATGGCAGGGTCGAATCCGTCATGACGCAGGATGCCAGATGGATGGGATCCTGTCCGCCAGACATGAAAGCCGGCGAGATGATCGGACCGAACGGAATGAAGATGAACATGAGCGGGGCTCGTTGATCGGATTCGCTGGAGCGTCATCCCGCGCCTCGCCTGCCGGTGTGAAGGGAGAAAAGGAGCCAGGGAGAAAAGGAGCCAGAGTCNNTATCTGCCGGGCGCCGCTCAAAGTAGCTTGGGCGATTTCTTTGCGCCCTCATCGAGAGAGGATGGCTTGAGACAAATCGACTCTGGCTCCTTTTTCCCGGCTCGACGCGGCTCGACGAGAACGGCCGCTCCGGCTTCCGCGTATCTCAGAAATGGAGTATTTTCCGCGTCAACTTGGGGTTATCCGGGGAATGTCGGCTGGTTTCGCTTTTATGACCAGTAAGCGAAGGAATGGAGATCGCGGCAATGGACACAAGACAGCAATGGATTTCAAGGGCTCGTATTGGAGCGGCGCGTGCCGGTCTGGCGTTGATGGCCGTCCCGGTCTTGGGCCTGGACGTGGCCCAGCCGGCGCAAGCGCGCGGTTTGACTGTGCTTTATAACTTCGCGGGATCGTCCGATGGGGGCGATCCTTTCGCGAGTCTGATCCGTGACTCTGCGGGGAATCTCTATGGCACCGCCGATTACGGTGGGACCGCGTTTGCCGGAGCTGTTTTCAAAGTTGCACCCAACGGAATCGAAACAGTGCTGTACAGCTTCAGCGGTGGTGCCGATGGCGCACAACCGTTTTCCGCACTGGTGCGCGACAAGGCCGGCAATCTATACGGCACGACAACCATGGGCGGCAGTGCGAATGCTGGCGTGGTGTTCAAGCTCGATCCCGGAGGTACCGAAACCGTATTGCACAATTTCATCGGAGGAACAGACGGAACTACGCCGACGGGAGGTTTGCTTGAGGACACGGCGGGCCAATTCTATGGCACCGCCTCGCAAGGTGGAACATCAAACGCGGGCGTGCTGTTCAAGATAGGCGCGACGGGGAAATACAGCATTCTGCACACCTTCACAGGCGCGACGAATGACGGGAAGTATCCTACGTATACGAGCCTTCTGATGGATTCCAAGGGAGCCCTCTATGGCGTGACTGAAGAGGGCGGCGCCGCCAATGGCGGGATCCTGTACAAGTTCAGTACGACGGGAAAGCTGACCATTCTGCACAGCTTCATGGGAGGAACGACCGACGGCTGCAACGTTCTGGGAACTCCGTTCATCGACGGGAACGGAAACTTTTACGGCACGACATCGTCTTGCGGCACTTCGAGTCTGGGCACGGTCTGGAAAGTGAGTGCGAACGGGAATGAGACAGTGCTGCATAGCTTTGCCGGCGGAACGACCGATGGGGAGTACCCGCTGGCCGGCGTCATCGTGGACCCAAGCGGCGATATCTACGGGAACACGGAGACGGGCGGCGCGTCCAACGTTGGAACGGTGTACGGGATCAGCGCGAATGGAACGTTCACCCTCGTGCATAGCTTCGACGGGACCGACGGCAAATATCCGTATGGCAGTTTTGTCAGGACCGCCAAGGGCACGCTTTTCGGCTCAACCCAGAATGGCGGCACGATCGGCTACGGAACAGTTTGGAAGATGAGGAAGGCGGCGGCGCGACAAGGAGAGTAGTCGCGGCGTCTGGTAGGTTGGCGCGTGGATAGATCGTCTTCTGGAAAGTCGCGCCGCCAAATTTGTTGCGCTTATCTCGGGCGTAATCGGAATACTTGCGGCTATTGTGGAGTTTGTAGTTCTTCTTCATTCGTAAGCTCACTGCGCGAAGCAGGTCGCCTTGAGGGAAGAAAAGGAGCCAGAGTCATTATCTGCCGGGCGCCGCTCAAAATAGCTTGGGCGATTTCTCTGCGCCCTCATCGCGAGAGGATGGCTTGGGCGGACGGCCGAATACGGAATACGGTGACAGCGGCAACGTTGCTGATGACGCTCAAAGGAGTTGGGGCTGGTCGTGGGGCGGCTGTTTGGGTTTGAGACAAATCGACTCTGGCTCCTTTTTCCCATTGAGGGACTCGGCCGATGGCCCATAAAGCATCGCCAGTGAAGGCAAAGAGTCAAACGAGGAGTGGCGCTGGGCAGGCCGAAGATGATGACTTCCCGGAACGCGAAGCAAGGGCGCGTTTCGAGCTCGCCGTTGACGTTGCGGTTGCGACGAGGCCAAAGCACCGAATACTGAAACGGAAATGAAGCGCATTGCCGTCTTCGCCTTCCCCACAGTCGCCATAATCGGGGTCGCAGCTGCTGCCGGCTTTTACCTCGATCACGAGTTGAGCAGGCCGGAGTTCATTCTGGCTCTACAGAAGCGCTGCGCCAAGCAAGCCGAACGCGTAGTTGCCGGCAGCGGTTGGAAGCAAAGCGATGACCCTGTCAACGGCACCGTCGAGTCGTACACGGACCATTACAACGCCCGTTTGGGCAGATGCTTTATCCTTTTCAAGTTCACAATCAACGACAGGGCGGACAAAGAAACCAGAAAATCCTTCAGTTTGAGGGATGCGTTCGAGCAAGCGACTTACGCGGAATACTTCGAATCAGACTTGCCGGGTTTTAACCCGCTGGTCTCGACGTGCAGCCTTACGATGCCGAACGAAAAGCCTGTTGCCTGTCATTCCAACGAAGAATGGAGCCGGTTAATCAAACCGTACATTGAAACTGGAGCGCCGGCGCAATAAACAGAATCAGCGGCGCTTGCGCTTTGGCCCATGGTATTTTTTATGCCCCGACAGGCTCGCCTTCTCGACAAGTGCGCCGATAGGTCAGGCGCTTTCCGACGATGCCGCTCACGCTCTTTTCCATGCGGAGCGCATCATCCACTTCAAGCGTTGCGCAATAATACCGGAATACTCTCTAGCTTCCGCTGCTCGCCAGCAGGCCTGCGATCGCTTCCTTGCCGTCCGCGCTGTGGATCCAGCGTTCGGCGTTTTCCTCCGACTCGAACTGCATAGGAACGCGATGCGGTTTCGAGCGGCCCGGCGCCGGCACGAGAACTTCGAAAGTGCCCGCGAAGCGCGTGTCCTTGGTCGGCGCGCAGTAGGGGCGCGGCAATTCGTATTTCTTCTTTTTCATCGGCGTGGATCCTTGTCTTCGAACTTTAGAGCATGATCCGATTATGTTGAATCAGATCATGCTCCAGATTCTTTGATTTCCGCGCAATTTGCCGGTGAAGTGCTGCGCACTTCACCCGATTGCGCTCTATGCGGCTCTCGGAGAATTTCTCCGGTTGCGGAACCGACTGCGGCTGCGTGGCCGCTCGGCGGAACGGGCGGCCTTGGGCGCGGGTTTCGGCTCCACGATCTGCGCGAACACCGGCGGCCGGCGTTCGCCGCCCGCGACCGCAAGCGGCCGCTTCACCAGACGCTCGACGGCCCTGAGCGATTCGCGTTCGGACGGATCGCAGAACGAAATCGCCGTGCCGCCGCTGCCCGCGCGTGCGGTGCGGCCGATCCGGTGCACGTAGTTTTCGGCCACATCGGGAATGTCCAGATTGATGACGTGCGAAACGTCGTCGATGTCGATGCCGCGCGAGGCGATATCGGTGGCGACCAGGATGCGCGAACGGCCGGTGCGAAATCCTTCGAGCGCATGCTGGCGCGCGTTCTGCGACTTGTTGCCGTGAATTGTATTCACGCGGTGGCCGGTCTTGTCGAGCAGTTCGGCCACCCGGTTCGCGTGATGCTTGGTGCGGGTGAACACGATCACCCGGGTCATGGCATGGTCGCGCAACAGATCGAGCAGCAGGGCGCGCTTGTCCTTTTCCGCCACGAAATGCACGCGCTGCTCGACCAGGTCCACGGTCACGGCGGCCGGCGATATGTCGATGCGCGCGGGATTGCGCAGCACTTCCGCCACCAGATGCGCGACATCGGCCGGCATGGTGGCGGAGAACAGCATCGACTGCCGCTCGCGCGGAAGCTGCGCAACGATCCGGCGGACATCGCGAATGAAGCCCATGTCGAACATCCGGTCGGCCTCGTCGATGACGAGCGTTGTCGCCGCGCCCAGCCGGATGTGCTTCTGGTTGACGAGATCGAGCAGCCGTCCCGGCGTCGCCACCAGGATGTCGACGCCGCGGCGCGCCGCCTCGACCTGCCGGCTCTGATTCACGCCGCCCAGAACGACGGCGAGGCGCAGGCCGAGATGGCGGCCATAGCGTCCGAGGCTGTCATGGATTTGCAGCGCGAGCTCGCGCGTCGGCGCGAGAATCAGCGCGCGTACCGCGTGAGGGCCCGCCTTGGTGCGGTCCGCGGCGAGGCGTTGCAGCAGCGGAAGTCCGAATGCCGCGGTCTTGCCGGTGCCGGTCTGGGCGATGCCCACCACGTCGCGGCCGGAAAGAATGAGGGGAATGGCGCGCGCCTGGATGGGCGTCGGCTCGAGATAGTTTTCGGCGGCGAGCGCACGTTGAATGGGCTCGGCCACGCCGAGCGAAAGAAATGTCGGGGTCGTCATAAATGTTCCTTACATGCACGGGAGCGCCGGAAAGGCGCTTACGGCAATTTGCCGTCTTCCACGCACATTTGGAGCGAACGGTGAGTTGAAAATCTGGCCTTCGCGGTGAACGGCGCCATAGAGACAGCGCGAGCGGTGCGACCGCGAGGATGTCCCCTATATCGGGAAGAATACCGACAAGTCAACCCACGGATGGCGAGTCAGCTTGAGTTTGCTGGGCAATTTGGCTTGAGGGTTGGAGAAACATGCCTACAATTGCACATCAGCTACGGGATGTGCGCAGCTGAAATCGGGCGAAGTTCCGTCATGGCTGCTTCAGCGCTACGGATGAGTCTTTTCGCCTGCATGGTAGTCGTTGGCGTGCCGTCCCCTTGCTCATCGCAGGAGGCCAAACGAACGCCGGACGCCAGTGCGGCACCTCCCGAAACCGTAATTGTCACGGGCCACCTTCCAGACCGAGAGCAACGCGACAAGGTTGTATGGAACTTCGTATACGCACACGCGAAATATTCGCCGAAAATCGATCAGCTTGCACGCTGGAGTACCCCGGTTTGTCCGGAAGTCCGAAATCTCGCGCCATCGTTCGGCACATTCATCAAGAAGCGTATTGAAGCAATCGCGACAAGCACAGGTGCGCCGACAAAAGAGACCTGCAAAACCAATATTGAAATCATATTCACAAGCCAGCCACAGAAGCTTATGGACGGCGTCGCGAAGTCAGATCCCAAATTGCTCGGATATCATTTTGTGCACGACATTGCTGCCGCCGCGACCGTAACCCGGTCCATCCAGGCGTGGTACGTGACAGCAACAAGCAACCGCGTTCGAACGGCGATCGATGACCCTTACCACTCCGCGCCCGGTGGTATCCCCGGCAGCAGGTTGACAAGCGGTCAACTCAGCATGCTCGACCACGTCCTGATTGTCGTCGATACGGACAAGGTGGCAGGCTATTCGATAGGGCCGATCGCCGATTATATCGCGATGCTGTCGCTGTCTCAGGCAGAGGCGCCTGACAACTGTGTCGAGCTTCCCAGCATACTGGATTTGATGTCTTCCGATTGCTCCGATTCGCAAAAACCGGAATCGCTGACCGTTGCCGACAAGGCCTACCTTGAGGGACTTTATGCAATGGACACGGAAGAAATCGGCTCACTACAGCGCAGTGCGATCTCCGGGCACATCCTGCAGAGCTTTGGAGATGAGCGTCCCCTAGCGAAGCAGTAAACGGGTCAAAAAACCAGGGAAGCCGAACCGACCCGCGCCTGTTGCTATTCAGTTCATCTTGTCATTTCGATCGTTCGCCAAAGAAGACGACCCATGCGGCAAAATCGTAGGAGAATTTCATAAACCGGTGTTCGATGCCGGCTGGCACGAAAAATACGTCGCCGAGAGCAAAGGCCCTCGTCTCGCTGCCGCAAACGAAATCGCCCGAACCTGCCGCGACGATGTAGAGTTCATCGCGCGCGTGCGGCGTTTGCGGATCCACTCTCGCCGGGCGGTAGATGCCCACGTCGAACGACTCCTGATCGAGCAGCCGCATATAATCGGTGTTTTCCTGCGTCAGTCGGCCGACGGCCTCGGCGATGGTGATTTTCAGCATGCTGTCCCCCTTTAGGAAATTCAACAAGTCAACCCATGGCGGAGTCGGTCGATGGGTCAGCTTGATTGTAGCGTGTTTCGACGCGGACGCTGTTTGACCGACACGGATTTGATCATCGTGTAGCCATTGCCGGTCGCTTGTAATGGGTTTCTGGCCTGATTTGCCGCGGCAGCAAAAAGGGCCTTCACGTTTGGATCGGAAAGCGTGGCTGCGCTTTCCAAACGTACGAAGCGGTTTTGCCTGCCGCTGCCGAGCAGTATCTTGTGAGGATCAGGCAACGTCGCACCATGATAGAAGGAAAGCGCGACGCCTTTTGCAGACGCGGCCAACGAGACAATGCAATCCGACGTCCGCTCGGTCGTACAAAAGCCGATAACGAAGAAATTGTAGTTGTCGTAAACTTGCTGGATCGCCGTCGGAAATCGCTTGCCGAGTGCCGACCGTGCCGAGCGGATCAGCCTGGAGACCGCTGGATCAAATTTGGAAAGGGACGATTCAATTTGTTTCTTTGGGGACTCTTTTGGTCCCGGCTTCTTTTTCGAAGCGCTGCCCTTCCCGTTATCGCGCATAGCGTTTCCAGATAATCTCCGGCAAAAACGAAAGCAGCGCCAATATGAGCGTCGCGCCGACTGCATTGTCGAACGTGCGTAGGCTCACTTGAATCACATCCGCCGCTGTGAGCGCCGCAAAGATTGCGCCCACGAGCAGTACCGGACCCGAAATGTAACAGTGCAGGCGATGGCAGCGCATCGCATTGAGCAAACAGCCCGTTGCCATCCAGAGAAACAGCACGGCACAAAGGCCGGCGTCCGCCCGGAACGAAAGGTGCAGAAGGCTGGCGGACGCTCCGATGGTGACCGGCAGTCCCCACCAGAGGCAGACGCTCAGGGGCTGGCGCGCCCAATCGTTCCGCACTGCCTCGTTGGTCATCGGCAGCATGCTCCGTCCGCGCGTCCCATGGTCTGTACCGGCGGACACGGCACATCGCCGTAGGAGCAGAACACGCAGCAATCGCCTGTCTTTGGCTTGAGCAGCGCCCCGCATCCCTTGCAGTCGCAGTCGTAGAAGAACAGGCAGGCATCGGCCGGCATCGTCTCGCTGGCGCGATGCCCGCAATTGGGACAGGTGATCGAGGATTGAAAACGTATCATGCGTCAATGGCATCGCGCATGGAATCTATCCAAACGCTGGTTCCCATTTCCCCCTCACTATAACCCAACTTGTCATTCCCGCTTCTCAGGCTGTGAGAGA
>PKWC01000052.1 GCA_003131925.1 Alphaproteobacteria bacterium
CCGCCGCAGCGCTGCTGCGGATTCGAACCGAGGGGCCCTGCCGAACCAATGATCAAACTCAGAAAAAGCGCCACAGTCGCCGCGCTCGCGATTGCGTTGCTGTGTCCGCGAACAGCGCTGCCGGCAAGCAGCCAGGGTTCGGGCATTCTCGTTGTCGACCGTCACGCGATCATGAACGGCTCGAAGCTCGGAACCAATATTCGAGCTCAGATCATGGCCGACGAAAACAAGATCCAGACCGACCTCGGACCCGAAGGCACTGCGCTGCAGAAGGAGATGGACACCTTCCAGAGCCAATCGGCATCGCTTCCCGCGGATATGCGAGCCAGTAAGAAACTGGCGCTCCAGCAGGGACAGGCGGCCTACCAACAAAAAATCCGGGAACGGGAGGACCTCATCCATGGCGGCGAGATCGTCGCCGGGCACGCTTATCTGGCGGCGGTCGTATCCGTGGTGCATGCGATCTTGCTCGAGCGCGGCGCCAGCGTCGTGCTCGACAAATCCGTGTTGGCAGACAGCGTCAACGGACTCGACATCACGTCCGAAGTCATCCGGCGTTTGGACCGACAGATGACAAATTTCAAGGTTCCGTTGGTGAAGCCGCCGGCGGACCAGCAGCTACTGGCGACGACCGTGTCGCACGGCAGCCATCGCTGAAATGCGGCTGCCATTTGATCGCGAACGTACCCGACTGCTGACGCGAATGGCCGCGCCGGCGCTTTGACCCGCCGGCCGCTTATGCGGCGAATCGGACGCTTTAGGAACCCCGCATGTCGACAATGGCCTGTTCGCTTGCGTGCACTCTGACGCAACGCGATCGGTCTGATACGACCGTNNACGGTGCGATGTACGAACCCGATCCCGCAACCACCACCGCCCGGTTTCCCCGGGCGGCGGTGCTTCACCAAATGGCGATACCGCGGGATGCGGCCGCGCCGGCAGGATTACTTCTTCACCTCACACTGCCGTAGATGGTCACGGCGCCGGCCGCGTTAGACCCGAAATTGATCCATCCGGAACCGGTGTTCTGCGCGAGCGGTGCATTGGTGGTATTCGAGTCGTTCCAGGCATCCCATGTGTTGGAAGAGCTGGAATCCGTCTGGACCGCGACCCAGAACGGCTTGTGTTTCTTGATTTTCACTTTCGTCACCTTGGCCTGGACCGTCGTCGTGCTGGTGCTGCCGAAGGTCGGGAGGCTCGACACATCGGCCGACCAGAGCATTGTGCCCGGGAGGTTGCTAGCGTCGGAGTAGATGGCGAGCTCGGCAGCGTTGTTGCCTGTCACATAGCCCACTCCCGCCACGACGTGCTTCACCTTCCCGCTCGCGGTCGGCGTGATTTGGATCGCCGACCAGACCTGCTCTCCGACCACGCTACTCGGGCCCGAGATCGTCCAGCCTGAGCAGCAGTTGTACCCGCCCGTGCCGATCGAGTCGAAGATAACCGTGCCGCCCACCGGAGCATGCGCGTGGTAAAATCCACCTGTCTCGTAGCCCCGCGTGACGGTGGTCACTGCGGCACCGTTCGACAACATCGAGCTCGTCGGTGCGGCAAGCGCAGCCGTGACGGCCAATGCGAGCGTAGTCGTCGAGAGAAATACCGTACGAAGCATGAGAACCCCCTTTTTAGTTGCACACGGAAAGGAGGAGGAAGATTCCTCCTCTTGACAGCTATGATCAAAGCGCGCCTTCGCGGGGAATGCAACAGTCCATTTCGCGGATTCCCCCGCCAGCACCGCGAAAATTGCGTCCACAGCCCAATTTACGCCGGTTTCTAATCGGCCGCACGGGGTGCGCGACTGGGTCGGGACCTACAATCGTGCGCGAACAAACCAGCAGGCGGCGGGTGGGGCGACACCTGCCGGCGATGCGTAGGGCGCAAAGGCGCCTGCGACGGTTCGGCGGATATTTGCCCGCGTTTGCTCATCGAGGTCCGCTGCTGCACGTGCGAGCGGACCAATATTAAGAACCTCGCTGGCGGCTTCTTCGAGCGTCGCGCCCATATTCATGGTGGCGCTGAAGGGCTCGATTTCGATTTCTGAATAGTTCGCAGATGCGAGAAGCGCGTGCAGCCGAGTGTTATCGGCAAAGGCGAAGGGGCCGGGAGCGAGGGGATCGGCCGGCTCCTGGGGAGGCAACAGATGCATGGCTGCTTCCATCGGAGCGGCGGCCCAGATGTTTTCAGCCATGCTGCGCCAGCAAACGAAAGCCAGCCGGCCCGCCGGGACGAGCGCCGTCCCGATATTTCTGAAGGCGGAAACCGGATCGTCGAAGAACATGATGCCGAAGCGGGAAAAGGCGAGATCGAAAACCGGCTGGAAATCGTAGGTCGACGCGTCGCCTTCGATGAATACGACATTCGCGTTCTGCGCCATGACGCGGGCTCGCGCGACCGCGAGCATCGGAACGGAAATATCAATGCCCGCGGCAGTGCCGTCGCGGCCGGCCCTCAAAGCGAGCAGAAACGTGGTGGTGCCGCAGCCGCAGCCGAGATCGAGAATGCGTTCCCCTTCCCGCGGTGCAGCAAATTCCAGCGCGGCATCGGTAATTTCTTCGACATGGAGATCGATTTTTGCCTGAAGGCGCGCCCAGCGTTCGCCCGCGAGACCGTTCCAGTATTCGACCTGTTGCGTGTTTGGCGAGGCGGTCACGCCATGCCCCTTTTCCTCCGGCGCGCAAGTGTGCGGAGCCGGAGCGCATTCAGCCTGATGAACCCTTGGGCATCCTTCTGGTCATAGGCTCCCCTGTCGTCCTCGAAGGTGACGAGATCCTTCGCGTAAAGTGACATGGGCGACGAGCGGCCAATGACGATCACATTCCCTTTGTACAGCTTGAGCCTGACTATACCGGTCACGAACTCCTGGCTCGTGTTGATGAGCGCCTGCAGCATTTCGCGCTCCGGGGAGAACCAAAAGCCGTCATAGACGAGTTCTGCATAGCGCGGCATCAGCTCGTCCTTGAGATGCNNTTCATGCCGACGAAGCGGTTTTCCACCAGATCGACGCGTCCGATCCCATTCGCGCGTCCGAGCTCGTTCAGCCGCGCCAGCAATGTGGCCGGCGAGAGCGGTTGTCCGTTGAGCAGATTGGCATCGCCACGTCTGAAACCGATCTCGACCCGGGTTGGCTTATCCGGCGCCTGCTCCGGACTGAGCGTGCGCTGATACACCAGCGCGTCGGGCTCCGCGGCGGGGTCCTCCAACGCTTTTCCCTCGGAGGACGAGTGGAGCAGATTGGTATCCACCGAAAACGGCGCTTCGTCGCGCTTGTCCTTCGCGATCGGAATCTGGTGGGTCTCGGCGAATTCGATGAGCTTTGCGCGGCTGGTCAAATCCCATTCCCGCCACGGCGCAATCACGGTGATGTCGGGCTTCAATGCATAATAGGCGAGCTCGAAGCGGACCTGATCGTTGCCTTTGCCCGTGCAGCCATGCGCCACCGCCGTCGCGCCCTCGCGCAAAGCCACTTCCACCTGATGTTTCGCAATCACCGGACGAGCCAGCGACGTGCCCAGCAAATATTTATGTTCGTATACCGCACCGGCGCGCAGCGCCGGAAAAACATATCCCGTCAAAAACTCTTCGCGTAAATCTTCCACCACGACCTTGCTCGCACCAGTGGCGTAAGCCTTCTCGACTACCCCTTCAATGTCGTCGCCCTGGCCCACGTCGCCCACCATCGCAATGACGTTGTACGCGTAATTTTCCTTGAGCCATGGAATGATGATCGATGTATCGAGTCCGCCAGAATAAGCAAGAACAATTTGTTCAGGCATGAGCACTCCTCGCGGGCAGACGATCACCGCCGCCCAGCAGTAAATAAAGAATAGCCTTTTGTACGTGCAGCCGGTTTTCCGCCTGCTCGAAGATGACTGAATTGTCCGAGTCCATCACCTCATCGGTAACTTCCTCGCCGCGATGCGCCGGC
>PKWC01000218.1 GCA_003131925.1 Alphaproteobacteria bacterium
GTGGGAGAGGGCTCAGGGACGAATCCTCTGCTACCGCGCGAGCTTGGGTGAGGGGTCACTCGGCCTGTCCTTCTTTCTCCGCGATCAAGTCGCGGAGGAGGGAGAGATTGACGGGGCGCGATTGCGCGAGGGCTGCCGAGTCGGCGCGGGCGACAAAATCGCGGATCGCACCTGGCGAACGCTCGAGCAGATGCAGCATGCGGGTGATCACCGCGTCGGGCACGGAAAGCTGGCGGTCCGCAAACAATTTGTGCGTGAGTGCTTCCAGCATGTCCTCGCCGGGTTCGCGCAGTGGAAACGATACGAGCGCCGCAAAACGCGAAGCAAGATCGGGAAGCTCATGCGCCCAGGACGCGGGCGGTTCCCGTCCAGTCAGGAGAAGCGGCTGGGTGGAGTTTGCCGCTTCGAGCGCCCCGAACAATGCCGAGTCGCGCGCCAGCGCCACCGGCGCGGAATCGACATCCTCGATCGCGAGCGGCCCGCGCGGAAGATTTTCGGAAATCCCGCGCACAGAAACCACTGTTGCACCCGACATCCTGCTCCAGATCGTGACGAGATGCGTTTTGCCGCAGCCCTGCGGGCCGTAAAGAGCTGCCGTTGCAACAGACCATCCCGGCCAGGAATCGATGAACGCCACGGCTTGCGCATTTGCCGGCGAGACTATCAAGTCGGCGCGCGAAAGCTGAGGCGTCGGCGAAAGCGGCAGGGGGAGCTGCGATGGTCTCACGCGGTGGTGCGGCGGCGCGCCAATGCTCGCGCGCCCACGACGNNACGACCGCCGTCACGTCCGCGGCGATGTTTTCAACCAGCGTCCAGTGCAGGCCGAAGGTGAGGAGCACGAGCGCAAGCGCGACATAGACGATCTGCACCGCGGTGCTCGCCTTACCGATCAACAGCGGCTCGACGCGGACCGGCAGCGCAAGCACATGTGCGACGAGGATTCCGAAAACAATTGCGAGATCGCGCGCGATGACCAGCGCGGTCAGCCACAGCGGCGTGACGTTCATCAGCGAGAGCGTAACGAAGGACGCAAACATCAGAAGCTTGTCGGCGGCCGGATCGAGAAATCGCCCGAAACGCGTTACGAAACCGAAACGCTTGGCGAGGAAACCGTCCGCGGCGTCGCTCAATCCCGCGAAGGCGAACACGCCGAGCGCCGCGCGATCGGCGCCGGCAAACAGAAGCAGCGCCAGCGCGGGCGCGGCGGCGAGCCTCAGTCCGGTGAGCAGGTTCGGCAGGTGCTTCAGCATGCGGCTCACGGAGTGGCCGCGCTGGAACTCGCGCGGCTCAGCCACATCTGCCCGCCCGCGCTCGCCAGGCTCAGCCCGGCATGGGCGAGCTGGTCGTTCAGCTGGTCCTGCGAGCCCACATAGGAGATCGCCACTTTCGCCTCGCCGATATCCAGTGCAACGACATCGACATTGGTGACGTTCGAGGCCGAGCTGAGTCTCTTCAGCATCTCGCTCCAGTCCTCGAGCGAATTCACATGCAGCGAGGCCAAGAGTTTCGCCTTCTTGCCGAAATCGACGACCGAATGCGCTTTCCATGCATCGATGATGGCGGCTGCGGCCGCATTGGCCGCGCTCGCATAGGCCTGCGCGGGCGGTGTCTTGGGCGGGACCGTGACGTTGAGGTCGGGAATGGAGGGCGAGGCGCCCGCGCCGAGCCGCTTGAGCTTGATGGTGATGTGCCCCGTGCCCGGCTCCGCCAGGGCAAGCCAGGCCTCCGTCGCGTGCACACGCGACGCGGCGGGCTCGATATCCTGCCAGCTCGCTTTGCCGAACTGCAGCGCGCCGAGCGCGGAAGTATCGACTGCGTCGCCGAGCGGCAGCACGAGCGGCACGCCGCCCTTTGCACTACGCGGATCGGCGAAAGCCTGCGCCCAGGGCGTGTGCGGCGCGTAGCCGGGCGACATCGGTATGACCAAGAGGGACTTCGCCGCCACATCCGCGAAGGCGACATTCGCCTGGCGAAGCACCCGGCGCACCGCCTCCGGGTTGAACACATAGGTCATGCTGGCAACAAAGCGCGTGGTGGAGCGTCGCTCCTTGCTTACCGCGTATGAACGGATCATCCGCTGGAGGGTGACGGGATCGAGCGTGGGCTGGTGCTCCCAATCCTGCTGTTTGGTGAGCTTGCGGTAGAGGGCCTGCCAGGCCTTGTCGCGGCCGCTATTGATAGCCAGTGTCTGAGCCTCAACCGCCGACGGCGCAGAAGCGTCGACCGGGATATTGCTGACCGTGTAGGGGTCTTCGGCCGCCCAGGCTCCGGTCAGCCCGGCGGTCAATGCACATATAATAAGGAGAAAGCGCATCGCGGGTCCCTGCTGGCGGGCGGGACTATAGGGGCGGGCGCGGCATTCCGGAAGACGGAGCGACCCTTCACTAGCGGCCTGCCGAACTCCAGATCAGCGCTTTTTCTTTACCTCCCCCTTGCGGGGAGGTCGAAATCGCGGCNNCTCCCCACAAGGGGGAGGTCAAAAGATGCTCTCGTTGGTGACTTGGAACGCCATGACCTCTGACAATCGATCGCGCGGCAATGGGCTGACCTACCGGCAGGCGGGAGTCGATATCGACGCCGCCGACGCGTTGATCGCGCGC
>PKWC01000050.1 GCA_003131925.1 Alphaproteobacteria bacterium
ACAAGGCGATCGACGTCATCGACGAAGTGGGCGCCTCGCAGATGCTCCTCCCGGAATCGCGCCGCAAGAAGGTCATTGGCGTGAAGGAAGTCGAGGAAGTCGTGGCGAAGATGGCGCGCATTCCTCCCAAGTCCGTGTCGAAGACCGATACGGAAGCGCTGCGCAATCTCGAGACGGAACTGCGCCGGGTTGTTTACGGGCAGGACCCCGCGATCCACGCGCTGTCCTCTGCGATCAAGCTTGCGAGGGCAGGGCTGCGGCATCCGGAGAAGCCCATTGGCTGCTATCTGTTTTCGGGCCCGACCGGAGTGGGAAAGACGGAGGTCGCGCGCCAGCTCGCCNNCGTGCTGCTGCTCGACGAGATCGAGAAGGCGCATCCCGATCTGTTCAACATCCTTTTGCAGGTCATGGATCACGGCAAGCTGACAGACCACAACGGCAAGAAGATCGACTTCCGCAATGTCGTGCTGATCATGACGACGAATGCCGGGGCGGCCGAATCCGCACGGGAGGCGATTGGATTTGGCAGGGTCAGGCGCGAAGGCGACGACGAAGAAGCCATCAAGCGCCTTTTCACGCCGGAGTTCCGCAATCGTCTCGACGCCACGATCGCGTTCGCACCGCTCTCACGCGATACGATCGACCGCGTCGTCGAGAAGTTTGTGCTCGAGCTGGAGGCGCAGCTTTCCGACCGCGATGTCAGCTTCGATCTCACACCGGAGGCGACGCGGTGGCTCGGCCAGAAAGGCTATGACGACCATTTTGGCGCCCGCCCGCTCGCGCGCGTCATCCAGGATCACATCAAGAAGCCGCTCGCCGACGAGATTCTGTTTGGGCGGCTCAAGAGCGGAGGCACGGTGAGAGTGCTGCTCGACCGTGAAAAAGACGAATTGGCATTCGAGTTCATCGCCAATGAGACCGGGCGACCCAAGGCGCTCCCCCCGCCCGGAGGACGCGAGCCGAACAAGACGGAAACCGTGTAGTCACACGCGCCGCCGGTCGGTCAGAGCTGCGCGCGGATCCGCGCGGCGATTGGTTCCAGAACTTGCGGATCGGCTTTGGCACGGCCGTGCAGCCTGAGATCGAGCCCCTCCGAGCGCGGCACGATGTGAAAATGCACGTGTGCGATGCTCTGGCCCGCAGCAGTGCCATTCAGCTGAACAAGCATGAGCCCCTCGCAGTTCAATGCTTTCCGCACTGCGCCGGCCACGCGTTGGGTCGTTGCCATGAGCGCCGAGGCGCCCGTTTGCGACAGATCGAAAATCGTTTCCGAGGACTCTTTTGGAATGACAAGCGTGTGCCCTTCGGCGGAGGGCATGATGTCCATGAAGGCGAGCGTCTGGCCGTCCTCGAATATTTTCACGCTCGGCAATTCGCCGCGCAGGATTTTTGCAAATACGTTGTTTGAATCGTACGGCATGGAAGTCATTCCTCTTTTCTGAATGGTGCAACCTGCGCAGCCTCGGCGATTGCCGAAGCCACCAATTCCCGTTCGTGCGAAAGGTAACGTGCCACGGCACTGCGCAATCCGTCGTGGAAAATGTAATGGGCGCTGTGCGTTGCGACCGGCCGATAACCCCGCAACAGCTTGTGCGGACCCTGGGCGCCGGCTTCCACTTTGCGCAATCCGTTGGCGATCGCAAACTCGATCGCCTGATAGTAGCAGGTCTCGAAGTGCAGGAACGGGACGAATTCGCCGGCGCCCCAGTTGCGTCCGAAAAGCACGCGCTCGCCGATGAAATTCAGTGCGCCAGCGATCGGACGCCCACCGCGACGCGCCAATATCAAAAGCACCGATCCTCCCATGTCAGCGCCAATCTGGCTGAAGAACTCGCGGGGCAGGTAAGGGCGCCCCCATTTTCGGCTGCCCGTTTTCATGTAGAAGCCAAAAAAAGCGTCCCAATGCGCTTCCGTTATATCGTTGCCCGCAAGCCATTCGAACGAGATGCCTCCCTCGCGCACGGCCGCGCGCTCCTTGCGAAGATTTTTGCGCCTGGAAGACGACAAGTGGCCAAGAAAATTCTCGAATGACGAATAGGCCTCGTTTTCCCAATGGAACTGCTGATCGGTGCGCAGGAGAAAGCCGCACGCGGCGGCTGCAGACGACTCCGCTTCCGTCATGAAGGTGACGTGGAGGGAGGAAACTTTCAGCCGGTTCGCCGCGTCCATTCCCGCCATCAGAAGCGCCTCTTGGACCTGGGCTCGCTGCGTGCCCCCGGCAACGAGCAATCGGGGGCCGGTCACGGGCGTGAACGGCACAGAGGCCTGGAGTTTGGGATAGTAGTGGCCGCCCGCGCGCTCCAGTGCCTCAGCCCAGCCCTGGTCGAACACGTATTCGCCGAGGCTGTGGTTCTTCAGATAAAGCGGAAGAATGGCCTTGACGGAACCGCTGCCTTCGAGCGCGAGATGACAGGGATTCCAGCCGGTTTCCGGCGATGCGGAGTGCGACGATTCGAGAGCGGCAAAGAATTCGAAACGCGTGAACGGGTGGCAATCGGCCGAACCGTCTGGGTTTGCGCATGAATTCCATGCCGCAGCGCCGATCTCCGCCGCAGACCTTGCAATGCGCGCTGTGACGAACTCTGCGGTCACGCGATCTCGAAAATAGCCTCGACTTCCGCCGCCACGTTGCGAGGCAGTGACCCCGCGCCGACCGCGGCGCGCGCGTGCCGTCCCAATTCTCCGAAAATCTCAACGATCAGATCGGACGCGCCGTTGGCGACCTCGGGATGCTGCGTGAAGCCGGGAACCGCATTTACAAATACGCCAAGCTTCACGCAACGCTTCACGCGATCGAGGTCGCCGTCCAACGCCGCCTTGAGCTGCGCGACCACGTTGATGGCGCACAACCTGGCGGCGGCATGGCCCTGCTCGACCGACAGGTCCTTTCCGACGATGCCGACGAATTTGAGTCCGTCGGCCGCGAGCGTGACCTGGCCGGAAATGAAAACCAGATTGTCCACCGTCACCTGGGGAACATAGCTCGCCACCGGCGCCGGTGGTGCAGGCAAAACAATGCCGAGCTCTTTCAGTCGGCTGTCGATGCGTCCGGTCATGCGAGTCTCCTGCAGGCGGTCTTGATCTTGAGATGGGACGGGAACCAATGTGCATTCATATTGCGCGCCGCGGCAAGTCCGTGAGTTGGTTCGTCGCCGAAGGGTTTCTCATGCCCGGATTGAATCGCTACCCCAAAGCGTATTATTCCCGCGATGATCCCCCGGTTTAACCGGGGGAGAACCTAGAAGCAGTGCTTACGGAATTTCTTCACGGTGCTGGGTCCCGGCTCTCCGCTTCGCGTCGGCCGGGATGACACGCTTTGGATTTATATACGCGGAACGCGCCTTGGTCCGCTTTTGCCGCCGCATCCCATATGAGGCGATGTGGGCGATGCCGGCCTGCCGGTCCGGGCTTCGAACAGCTATATCAGAGTCATGACAAACGGATTTTCCATGACGAAAGCCTCATCCGCGGGCCTTTGGATGCCGGCGGAATGGGCCGCTCATCGCCGCACATGGATGTGCTGGCCTTGCCGAACGGAAGCGTGGGGCAGCCCGGACGGCCTCTTGCGGGCAAAAAAAGCCGCGGCGCGCGTGGCGCGTGCGATCTCGGATTTCGAGCCGGTCGTCATGGCCGTGCGGCCGGAGGACGCGGCGGAGGCGGCAAGCAGCTGCGGAGGCTCGGCGGAATTGTTCGAGACGCCGCTCGACGATTCCTGGGCGCGGGACACGGGGCCGACATTTCTTGCCAGTGCGGAACGCGCCGGGATCGCATGGCAGTTCAATGCCTGGGGGCAAAAATACCATCCGTTTGAAAACGACCAGGCGTTCGCCGCGCACGTCCTCGAGCACGTCCGTGCACGGATGTGTCGGCCGTCCCTCGTCTGCGAAGGCGGCGCCATTCATGTCGATGGTGAAGGGACGCTGATGACCACCGAACAGTGTCTTCTCAATTCGAATCGCAATCCCTCACTTTCGATGGAACAGGTCGAAGACATCCTCGCGAGATACACGGGCTGCCGTCGTGTTCTATGGCTCGGCAGTGGTTTTTCGGACGAAGAAACCGACGGACATATCGACAACATCGCCTGTTTCGCCGCGCCTGGACGGGTGATCATTGGAATTCCTCCTCTGAGGTCCCATCCGGATTTTGCTGCCGTGGCGGAAGCAAAACGCCGGCTTGCACACGCGCGAGACGCTGAAGGGCGGCAGATCGAAATCATAGAAATTGCGCAGCCGAGAAAAATGAGGACGGACTGGCGCGGCCGGCTGCTTGCGGCAAGCTACGTCAATTTCTATCTCGTGAACGGAGGTGTCGTGATGCCTGGATTCGACGATTTGGAAGACGGTCCGGCGCGCCGGGTGCTTGCCGACTGCTTTCCCGGTCGCGAAATCGTCCAGGTTGACGCGCTGGATATCGTCCAGGGCGGCGGGGGAATCCACTGCACCACCCAGCAGGAGCCGGCATGAGAAACGTGACGTTCGCAGCGACGCAGTTCGCATCCTCTCCCGATTCCAGAGCCAACATCGCCAAGGCCAAGAAACGCGTGCGAGAGGCGGCCGCGCAGGGCGCCAACGTTGTTCTCGTCCAGGAGCTGTTTGAAACGCGCTATTTCTGCCAGGACCAGAATCCGGAGCATTTTAAACTGGCTTCCGAATTCGAGGGGAACGCTCTGGTGGACGAAATGGCGGCGCAGGCTCGCGAGCTGGGCGTGGTGCTGCCCGTCAGTTTCTTCGAGCGCGCCGGCCACGCGCATTTCAATTCGCTCGCACTGGTTGATGCGGACGGCGCCATTCTCGGGCTGTATCGCAAATCGCACATTCCCGCCGGTCCCGGATACCAGGAAAAATTCTATTTCACGCCCGGAGACACCGGCTTCCGTGTATGGCGGACGCGCTTCGGAATGTTTGGTTGCGGCATCTGCTGGGATCAATGGTTTCCCGAAGCCGCGCGCGCGATGGCTTTGCAGGGGGCGGAGGCGTTGCTCTATCCCACCGCGATCGGCACCGAGCCTGCGCCCGCGCCACCGCTCGACAGCCGCGATCACTGGCGGCGGGTCATGCAGGGCCATGCAGCGGCCAATTGCATGCCACTTGTCGCATCCAACCGCACGGGCACGGAGCGAGGCGAAGCCGGTGAAATCACATTCTACGGATCGTCGTTCATCGCCGACGCGACCGGCGCTCTCGTCGCCGAGCTTGGGCGCGAGGATGAGGGCGTCATCGTTGCGACGTTCGACCTGGACGAGGTTGCTCGCGCGCGTGCGTCGTGGGGCCTCTTCCGGGACCGCAGGCCCGATTTGTACGATCCCCTGACGAAGCACGGCGCCTGACCCACATTCTCTTGCGTCAATCGTGTGGTTTCGCCATTTGCGTTCGCCGTGTTCAACGTGGCAGGCCGGCTGATATCTCGTCTTCGCGCCAGAGCCACGCCGCCCCCCGCACACCGCTCGAATCCCCGTGAAAATTTCGCACAATTCTCGGGGGAAGTTCCGNNACGCGTTTGGGCAGTTCGCGCTCCAATAGTTCGATGTTGGACATGCCGCCGCCAAGCACGATGGCGTCCGGATCGAGAATATTGACAACCTGCGCGATCGAACGGGCAAATCGATCGATGTATTGCGACATCGCGGCAACCGCCGCTGCGTCGCCGCCCAGGGCTGCTTTGGCGATCGCCTCGGGCGGGAGCGAGCGGCCCGCGTGACGCGCGAATTCGCGGGCGAGCGCGGGACCGCTGATCCAGCATTCGATACAGCCGTGCCGGCCGCAATAGCAGGCCGGTCCGGGGATTTCGGCGGCGAGAGGCGAGGGCAAAGGATTGTGCCCCCATTCGCCGGCGATCAGATGCGCGCCTTCGACGAGGCGTCCACCCACGCAGATTCCGCCGCCGACACCCGTGCCGGCAATGATGCCAAAAACGACGTTGCAACCGGCGGCCGCGCCGTCCGTCGCTTCCGAGAGAGTAAAGCAATTCGCATCGTTGGCGACCCGAACGCGACGCTTGAGAGCGTGGCTCACATCCGCAGCGAGGGGACGGCCGTTTAGCGCAGTTGTGTTGGCATTCTTGACCAGGCCTGTCCGCGGGCTCAGGGCGCCGGGGATGGCTAGCCCAACCGTGCCGCAGGCGCCAAGTTTCGCTTCGGCAGAAAGCACAAGATCGCCGATCGCGGCAACAATTCCATCGTAACCGGATGTGGGCGTCGAAATCCTTTCTCTCAGGCATGTGTGACCGCTTCCGTCGAGCGCGATGATCTCGATTTTCGTGCCGCCCAGGTCGACACCCAGTCGCATCGCCATTTAATCCGGGATTCGCGATTGCGCGGCGAGCTGGCGCTGCGCCCGGTAAACGGCGCGCGGATCCACCGAGTGGGAGTCGCAGAAACGCATGAGCAGCGCGTCGTCGCCAAGCAGAAAGTCGATCACGCCGCCCAGAAACGCGGCCTCGCCGGCAACATTGCTGAGGTCGTCCGGACCGATTCCGGAGATTGCGAAGAATCGCTCCATCTCGACGGGCGATTTGACAAGGAATGTCAAGGCGTTGAGCGCCAATACTTCGGAGTCTTCCAGGCTGCCGGGCGTGGGCATCGTCAAGGGAGCGTTAAGACATGTGGCTTAGTAATTCTCATTGGTGACGTTGCTCGCGGAACAGGCGCACGCGGGAAGCGGGATCGGTGTGCGGCGGGCTGGGAGAATAAAGCATGGATGCGAAGGCGAAGACAGTGCTGATCGTGGAAGACAATGAGCTGAACATGAAGCTCTTTCACGATCTGCTCGATGCTCACGGTTACAATATTCTGCAGACCAAGGACGGCATGGAAGCGCTCGATATCGCCCGCGAGCACCACCCCGATCTCATTCTCATGGACATCCAGCTGCCGGAGATTTCGGGCCTCGAAGTCACCAAGTGGCTCAAGGAAGACGATTCGCTCAAAGCCATCCCGGTCGTGGCCGTCACGGCCTTTGCCATGAAGGGTGATGAAGAAGTCATTCGGCAGGGCGGCTGCGAAGCCTATATTTCCAAACCGATCTCCGTCACGGGTTTTCTCGATACCGTACGGCGCTTCATCGGCTGATTGCCATGACAGCGAGAGTTCTTGTCGTTGACGATATCCTCTCCAACGTAAAGCTCCTGGACGCCAAGCTTACCGCCGAGTATTTCGAGGTGGAGACGGCGTCCAGCGGTGCCGAAGCGCTGGACAAAATCGCCGCAAACGAACCCGACATCGTGTTGCTGGACGTCATGATGCCGGGAATGGACGGTTTCGAAGTCTGTCGCCGCATCAAGGCAAATCCTGCAACCGCCCATATTCCCGTCGTGATGGTCACAGCCCTCGATCAGAGCAGCGACCGTGTTGCAGGTCTGGGAGCGGGCGCCGACGACTTTCTGACCAAACCTGTCGACGACGAAGCGCTTCTCGCACGCGTGCGCAGCCTCGTGCGGCTCAAGATGTTGACGGACGAGTTGCGGATGAGAGAGGCAACCGGCAAAAGCATGGGACTGCTCGACCCCGCGGAAACGCTTTCCGAGGAGCGTCCCACCGGTCAAATCCTTCTTATCGAGGATCGCCCTGAATCTGCTGCGTGGATGTCGGCCGCGCTGACACCTGATAATCAGCTTTTGTCGGTCGAAACATTTGAAGAAGCGCTGGTGCGGGTGCGCGAAGGCAATTTCGATCTCATTATCGTCAGCCTTGGCCTGAGAGGCTTCGATGGATTGCGTCTGTGTTCTCAGCTCCGCTCTTTGCCGGAAGGGCGCAACATCCCCATTCTCGTGCTGGTCAGCGCAGGCGATCGCCGCAAGCTGAACCAGGCGCTGGAAATGGGCGTCAACGACTATCTCGCCCGGCCGCTGGACAAAAACGAGCTCATAGCGCGCGTACGCACCCAGCTTCGCAAGAAGCGCTATGCCGACCGGCTGAGACAGAACGTACATCTCTCCGTAGAAATGGCTCTGACCGACCAGCTTACCGGGCTCCACAACCGCCGCTACATGACGCGCCATCTGGCTGCGCTGCTGGCAAGCGCCGCCGGTTCGGGCAAACATCTGGCATTCCTGATCATCGACGTCGATCACTTCAAATCGGTCAACGATTCTTTCGGGCACGACGTCGGCGATGAAGTACTTCGCGAATTTGCCAGCCGGATTTCCGACAACGTTCGTGGAATAGATCTTGCCTGCCGCTTCGGCGGCGAAGAGTTCGTCGTTGTCATGCCGGATACGGAAGTCACCCACGCCTGGGCGGTGGCCGAGCGGCTGCGCAAGAGCGTAGAAGCGACCCCGTTTGCCGTCAGCCGCGCGCCTGGCACGCTGAACATTACCATCAGCATCGGGATCGCCGGCTCGGAGGGACCCACCGACACTGCCGAGGCTCTCCTTCGTCGCGCCGATCAGGCCCTCTATCGGGCCAAGCGTGACGGCCGCAATCGCGTGGTCGCGGACGCGGCGTAAAGACAGTCGCGGCGTACATTCCGCCGCAACGCTGCTGCGGTTATCTCGGCGACCCCGGCGAAGTCTGCGGGCGCGCTCCCAAATGCAGTGCCCACTATCAGGGTCGGCTGTCAGGCCCGCTGCTCGATCGCATCGACATTCACGTCAAAGTGGCGGGGGCAGCGCACAGGACCTCGCAGAGCGCGTATTGATCGGAATAAATCGCGCCTCCCCAAAGCGTGTCATCCCGGCCGACGCGAAGCGGAGAGCCGGGATCCAGAACCGTGAAGAAATTCCGTAAGCACTGCTTCTGAAATACGGGGACGCTTAATCCATTTCCAGACTTTCCATAAACTGCATCGATGATATGCAAAAACGCCGACGTGCCGACGTAGCTATAATAGATTAGGCGTCGCCGGATTCGTGCGACAACGCAATTGGGTGATCCTACGCCATTACTCCGCCGAAAGCCACGAGCTCATGCAGAAGGAAAGCGACCCTCTACGGCATCGGCGTCTACCTGGCCGCTCGCGGGTATTCCCTATGGAGTAATCTTCCACACCGTTCCGAGATCGTCGTTTCCGCCGGAGACTGTCGTGCCGTAAAGGGCACCATTCTTGTCGAGGGTAATGC
>PKWC01000168.1 GCA_003131925.1 Alphaproteobacteria bacterium
GCCCGCGAGCGCTAACCGCGCAGCGCTAACGAGGCGATATGTCACTAAAATGATATCTGCTCACAATTCCTCCTTATGCTAAACGCCACCTCTGGTCAGTGGGGACACGATCCACGTGGAATTCGAGCGCACGTTGGCTGTTGCTACGATCCGCGAAATGTTCGTTCGAATATTCCCCGGTCTGCGGAGCTAGTCACTAAATGGCTATGGACGAAAAACGTACATCACGCCGCCATCCATCGATTGCGCCATCCCACTGATTTTCGTGCGATCGTTAAGGATTTGGACGATAGGCGCGGCTATAATCGCTGCTTCTTCGGGGCCGCTCACTTGCAGATGCAAGAAGTTTGCGACGATTCCGTCGTCGGTTTGACGGAACTGCTTGATGCGAAGGATGGAATCTTTCTCGATATATTCCCAGGCGGCCGTGTGGCCAACATGCGGGACGCCGATGCTCATGATATCCTCTTATCCGGCCGCTGAACTGCTGCCACCTCCTTAGCGGCTGAAATCCAAGCTCTTCATCTTCCTTGCTCCTCGCTCCGTGAACGCCACGCAGCCCAGCAACGTCTCGGCATGGCGGTGCTTAGCCCCGCGTAGTTCATTGGTACGCCGCAGCGCTATCCGCGTCGGCGGGGGTTTGTGCGGCAGACCTACTTGCTGACGGTGACGTAAAATGGAATATCCATAGGTTGAGGGTTCAACAAGAATGATCTCGTGCGCGATCCACCCTCCGGGTACTTCCAAAAGCTTACGGGACCGCGAGTGACCGGCAAAACCGTCCCGATCTGTCCCTTTTCAATAAAGAAATCGGATCCTGTGTAATCTTTGAGTGGGACACTACCAACGATACGCCCATTGTCGAGACGATCAATTGCGTGCGCTCGAGGATCAGCGAACGCAATGTCTTGGCCGTCCCACCGCAGCGGGCCTGCCCAGCCTTTCATATGCAGGCCTAGGTTAATAGATTTGAATACCTTGCTTCCGTAGGGTAGCTCCGCGAACTCAAACCCTTTCTTTAGCGTCTTGAAGCCGTCGATGANNAAGATCACTGTTTGAATCGTACGCACAAAAGCCATATTGAAGGATCCTATCGTCGGCGTAGATTTTCGGCGAGCCGCGCGCATTCTCATAAACAGACACACTGCCGCGGCCGCCACCCGCTGCAAGATAGTTTGTCACTGCAAGTCGACCCGACTTCGGATCTGCCGAACAGGAAGCCGGATATTCTCCGGGATCGTTCAGCGTGGCAACGGGGGTTGTACCGCCGTGGTTGTATTCTATGATCTGAGATGATCCGGCGACCGTGATAAAGACGTGCCCAACCTTGTCAGCGCAGGCCGCCTGAGGCTGGTTTAGCGGACCAATAAATTCCGGTGTGTACAACNNCGATCGGCGGCTGCGATCCGCCGCACCCGGCGAGCAGTGTCGCGGCAACGCTGGCGCTTAGAACGAAGCGGCAAAGAACTACGCCGCGCAGCCGCAATGCCGATCCACGCCAGTGCTCGCTATTCTGCAAACTGCTGAGATCGCGCCTCCCATCATTTTTGACACGCTTTTTACTCGGGTACGCCTCCGTCGTTTTCGATTATTTGTTGCGCGGTCACGCCACTTCCGTTCCCGCAAGTTGCCTTCGGCGGTAGTGGCTCCTCCGGCACGAACTTCGTAGGCTTCTGCGAGAAGTTGAACATGTCGCCGATTGAGGTCGCGGTTTCGTCGGTTGTATGAAGCGAGCCCAAACCAAAGTTCTGCTCGATGAACTTCAAAATGCTTCCGAACTCGTACTGGGTGTGCACGACCGTATTTGGACGAGCCCACGGCGAGATTACGATCGTTCCGACGCGGAAGCCGAGGCTGGTGTAGTTGGTCTGCGGCGGCGGGACCGGATCGTACCAGCCGCCCCAGTCGTCCCAGGTGATGATGATGGCGGTGTCTTGCCAATAGGTCTTGCCACTGTCATGACACTGAGATGCCCCGATCCAGTTGACGATGGAGGCCACCCACTGCGGACCCAGGTCGGTGGTCATACCGGCATGGTCCGAATACTGACCTTCCGGAATCACCCAGTTCAGACTCTGAAGGTGGCACTTGCTGATGTCCACCAGAACTTGTCTTGGGTTCGAGACGACGTTGGAGTTGGCAGCGAATTCGGGACCAATGCAAGCGGTGTATAGTGTGCCAGTATTACCCTGGTTACTGACACCGCATTCGGACAATATGGCTTCCGGCGCCGTCCAGAGATTGTCATCATTTTCTCCCGGCGTATACGGGGTGTAGTATCTCCACGGCGTTGGAGAACTAAACAAGGCAGTGCCGAGTGTCGGGTGCGTGAAGCAGGGATATGTCGTGGTACCATTCTCGAGGCTCTTGATTATGGTCTTGACCTTCGCGTCCGGAGTATCGAGGCACCCGGACGCGTTCTCCGCCGCATAGATGCCATTCGCGTCGTCGTTTTCAGTGCTGTTTACTGTAGGCGCGGATGTGGCGCCGTAAATGAATTGATGGGCTTCAAAGCTGGGCCCTTGGTTTGTTGCAAACATCTTGTTCGCCCAGCCATAGGTCAGGGCGATGCTAATGTAAGGTCCGAGGATGTCCGCTCCGCCCGTGTAGCGCTGGACGTAGTGGAATGCCGGCGGGGGGGTGGTGGGGCACGGAGCAGTTTTGCCTGGTATGCAAATTTCGTTCGCGGCCCGATCCATTTGGCAGGCCGTCCCGGCCGGGTTGAGGTGGCACATGGCGAGCCAGTCGGGATCGTGATGGTGCTCGATATCCCATCGAGTTGCGAGATCGACAGGCACAGGAGGGATGAAACTTCCCTTATTGTTCCAGCCAGTGGTTAGGATATCGTACTGCGAGGTGAGTGGACCGCAGTTTGCCGCCGCCGGCGGATTGCACAGCTCCAAGAACAGATTGTCCGGTGTGCGGTTCTCCTGGACGATGATGATGATGTGCTTGAAAGCGGCAATCTGTGCCTGAGCCGGTAGCGCGGCAAGAATCGCAGACGCGATCAAAAGATATCGAAGAAATTTCATGATTTCCCCCTCGAACCACTGCTTGCCTGCGGCAACGGCAACGCAATTGGGCGACCCTACCGCATTACTCCACCGAAAGCCACGGGCGCATTCAGAAGGAAACCGACCCTCTACGGCATCGGCGTCTGCCTGGCTGCTCGCGGGTGTTCCCTATGGGGTAATCTTCCACGCCGTTCCGAGATTATCTGTTCCACCGAGTGCTGTTGTGCCGTAAAGGGCGCCATTCTTGTCGAGGGTAATGCCGCCCTGTGGATAGACTCCGTCGCCTGTGCCGCCGAAGCCGTGGAGAATCGTCTCCGTCCACACGCCGCCGGGCCCGCCCGGTGTCAGTTCAAACACGGTTCCCCCACCGGGAGAGTGTATAGACTGGGGACATAT
>PKWC01000110.1 GCA_003131925.1 Alphaproteobacteria bacterium
CCACGCGGCTCAATCAGCTTCAGTTCCTGACCATCCGAATCTATCTGAGTTTTGTCAGTTTCGCGCTCGTGTTCCTATTGCTGGTGCTCGCGCTATGGCAGTGATCCTCGATCTTGCCACCCAGGGCGCGCAGATGCTCTTGGTGCTTTTGCTGGCGCCGCTCCTCACGGGCTTCATTNNCTTATCGCGACCTTTTGCGGCTCATGCGCAAGGAAGCGGTGCTTGCGGAGAATGCCTCTTGGCTGTTCCGCGTGACACCCTATCTCGTGTTCGCCGCGACCTGGGTGGCGGCGGCGCTCGTTCCGACCTTTGCCACTGGCCTCATGTTTAGCTGGTCGGCGGACCTTATCGTGGTCATCGCTCTTCTCGGCAGCGCGCGCTTTTTTCTGGCGCTCGCCGGGATGGATGTTGGCACGAGTTTTGGCGGCATCGGGTCGAGCCGCGAGATGATGATCGCGACGCTTGCCGAGCCCGCAATGATCATGATCGTGTTCACCCTCGCGCTCCTCGCCGGCTCGACCCAGCTCTCAAGTCTTGCCGGTTTCATGTTGTCCCCGGCGGTCGGCTTGCGGGTCTCGGCCGGGCTCGCCCTCATCGCCCTCGTGATGGTCGCGATCGCGGAAAACGGGCGCATTCCGATCGACAATCCTGCCACCCATCTCGAACTGACCATGGTGCACGAGGCCATGCTGCTCGAATATTCCGGACGCCACCTCGCGGTGATCGAGCTTGCGGCATGGTTGAAGCTCCTTCTCTATATGTCGCTCATCGGCTGCGTGTTCGTGCCTTGGGGTCTCGCGCCGCCAGGCGCGTCAACCGGCGAAGAAGTGCAGGGCGTCGCGGCTTACATCGCGAAACTAGCGGCCGGCGGAGTCCTGCTCGCGCTGTTCGAGACAAGCGTCGCCAAGATGCGCATCTTCCGTATTTCGGAATTCCTCGGTGCCGCGCTGATGCTCGGCTTGCTCGGCGTGCTGCTTCTTTTCGTCACAAGGACCTTGCAATGACTGGCCGCCTTGCGTTCGACGTATCCCATCTCCTTGCCGGCGGCTTGGTGCTGATCAGCTTCATGCTCTTATATCAGAATCGGCTCTATGCCCTGCTGAATGTGTTCGCCCTTCAGGCGGTCGTTCTTGCCCTTTCGGTTGCCTGGCAAGCCTTTGTGCAAGGCGCGCCACATCTCTATATCACCGCCGCGATCGCGCTCTTTTTCAAGGCGATCATCATTCCCGTGTCGCTCCATCGTATCATCGCGCGCCTCGGCATCCACCGCGAGGTCGACACCGTCGTCGGCATCGGCCCGACGATGCTTGCCGGAATAGCGCTTGTCGCGCTGTCCATGGTGGTGATGCTGCGTGTCACCTCGGAAGCCGATTCGCTTGCCCGCGAGGATCTGGCCTTCGCACTCTCCGTAGTGCTGCTCGGCCTCCTGATGATGGTGACGAGAGGCAATGCGGTCAGTCAAGTGATCGGCTTCATGTCGCTCGAGAACGGCCTGGTTCTGGCGGCGACCGGCGCCAAGGGCATGCCGCTCGTGGTCGAGATCAGCGTCGCCTTTTCGGTCCTTATCGCTTTTATCGTGATCGGAATTTTCCTGTTCCGGATCCGTGAGCGGTTCGATACGGTCGACCTTGAAGCCCTTGACCGGCTCCGCGGCGACCAGTACCGGGGAGGGCAGTGATGAACGCCATCACCATCAGTGGCGTCACTTTCCTGCTGATCATTCCAGTGATGGCTGCCGCCATTCTGGCGGTCTTGCCGGGGTATCGCCTGTCGGCCAGCCTGAACATGGCTGCGGCTTTCCTAACGCTTCTCGCCGCTTTGTCGCTGTTCATTTGGAAACCCGCGCCTGGCCCTTACATTCTGGTCGACGACCTGAACATCGTCTTCGTCGTTTTGAATTCCTTCGTCGGCTTCACCACCAGCGTGTTCAGCGCGAGCTACATCGCCCATGAACTGGAGACTGGGCGGCTTACCCCGGTGCATCTGCGATTCTACCATGCGATGTATCAAGTGCTGCTGTTTGCCATGAATCTCGCTTTGGTTGCTAACAACATCGGCCTGATGTGGGTGGCGATNNTGGAAATATTTCATCCTGGGCAGTGTCGGCATCGCGCTTGCGCTGTTTGGCACGATCCTCGTCTATA
Organism: Alphaproteobacteria bacterium; assembly: GCA_003131925.1. GTDB lineage: Bacteria > Pseudomonadota > Alphaproteobacteria > Micropepsales > Micropepsaceae > Rhizomicrobium. The sequence continues at coordinate 2,145 of PKWC01000110.1, forward strand.
TGGCCGCGCGTCCGGTCGTCGGCGAGGGTCAGGACGGCATGGTCTGGACCGTCCTGATCCAGCATGTCTCGTCCTTCGATCCGGCGCTTCTCGACCTCGCCTTTGTTTTCCTTTTGCTCGGATATGGCACCAAGGTTGGCCTCGCGCCCCTGCATGCCTGGCTGCCCGACGCGCATGCCGAGGGGCCGACACCGATCTCGGCGGTGCTGTCGGGCCTGTTGCTCAATGTCGCGCTCTATGCCGTGCTGCGATTCAAGCTTTTGCTTGCCGCCAATCCGGGTGCCATCGCGCCCGGACCATTGATGGCGGCTATGGGGCTTGCCTCGCTTATCTTCGCTGGCTTCATGCTCTACCGCCGCCGCGACATCAAGCG
>PKWC01000096.1 GCA_003131925.1 Alphaproteobacteria bacterium
AGCATTGCCCCAAAGATGTCGTGGTTTGGCTGAACTTGCCGACAAGCATTTATCACTTAAAGGGTGAACGTTGGTACGGCAGGACCAAGAACGGAGCGTACGTCTGTGAGAAGAAGGCGGATCAGGCGGGCGACCGTGCGACGCGAAACGGCCAATGACATAGACCTTTCATGCGGGTAGCGATAACTATGGCGAGGCATTTCAAAAATTAAGGAATTGCTGCAATCCTCGCGCTCGTCCGTCACAGGCCNNGGGGATTGAACCAAATGCGCGACCTCAAGGGCGTCGTGGTTGGCATTTTGCTTTTGACAAGCGGAAGCGCAACCGCCGATTCCTACGACGACGCCGCTGCGGCGGTGGGAAGAGGTGACTACGCAGGTGGGTTGCCAGTACTTCAGGCGTTGGCCGAGCAGGGCGACGCCCGTGCTCAGGCGATGATGGGCATAACGGCCGAATACGGCGCTGGTGGTGAGAAGAATCTCACAGAGGCCGTTCGTTGGATGAATCTCTCGGCGGCACAAGGATTCGCGCCGGGGCAAGCCGATCTCGCTGAGTTGTACGCGGCGGGAGAAGGCGTGGCACAAGATTATGGAGAAGCCATTCGACTGTACCAACTTGCGGCAGAGCAAGGTTATTTCCCTGCCATGAATCAACTAGGAGAACTGAACTACTACGGCAAAGGTGTGACGCAAGATTATTCTCTGGCTTTGCGTTGGTACACACTTGCTGCCCAAGGGGGAGATGCAGACGCGCAGTTTAGAGTTGGCTTTATGAATGAATTGGGACAGGGCACTGAGCAGAACTATTCCGAGGCCGCCCGATGGTATTTGTCAGCTGCACAGCAAGGAAATGGTGGGGCCGAAGCAAAACTTGGCTTGCTCTACGACAAGGGCCGGGGCGTTCCGCAGGACTTCTCGCAATCCCTCCACTGGTACCGTCTTGGTGCGCAGCAAGGCGGTGCGTACGCCGCCGCTTATTTGGGAGAGAGTTATGCTTCAGGAGACGGAACGCGGAAAGACCTACTGAGAGCCTACATGTGGCTCAACTTTGCTGCCACCGGGTTAACAGGTGACATACAAAATACAGTGATGGGTGAGCGCGATAGAATTGCGAGCACACTTACCCAACCGCAGCTCGATGCTGCACAGTCGATGGGGCGTCAATGCGAGGCGTCCAACTATAAGGCATGCGGTATTGATAGCGCGGCAAAGGTGTCGCCCGAGACTACCAGACGAAACAATCCTTCATCAGAGCGTCTGGCCCGATATGCGCCCGCGAAGAAAACGCCAAAAAGCATCGAGCTGGTCGCAACGGGAAGCGGCTTTTTTGTTAGTGGCGCGGGTCATATTGTAACTGCCGCGCACGTCGTCAACGGATGTGCCGAGGTTCGATCTCCGCAAGGACACGCACTACGGCCCATTGCAATCGATACACAGTCCGATCTGGCGTTGCTCAGTTCCGCTTCGAAGCCCGTGATCTTCGCTCATTTGCGCGGTGGACGAGGCGCGCGACTCGGCGAACCAGTTGTAGCCGTGGGCTATCCCCTTCACGGATTACTTGGTGCCGATCCGATTGTGACCACAGGTACGCTGTCGTCACTCGCGGGGCTCAATAATGATCGTCGCGATATACAAATTTCAGCGCCAGTGCAGCCGGGAAACAGTGGAGGTCCGTTGTTAGGCGAGAATGGGAGTCTGGTCGGCGTCGTCGAGGCGAAATTGGACGCGCTACGAGTGGCTGAAGTCACCGGAGATATACCGGAAAATGTGAATTTCGCAGTTAGTGTTAGCACACTTCAGTCATTTCTGAATGCAAACAGCGTTCCATACGCGATTGATGATCGCAACGTGACAAGAAGCAGCGCGGACATTGCCTCGGAAGCGTCTCGGTACACCGTGCTTTTGGAATGCTGGAAATAGAGTCTGCTCGTTAGCAAGGCTAGGGGAGGCAAGAATGCGGCGCTTCGTCGGTTTGATCGCATTAGCGACAGGTGCTCTAATTCCTGGTCAGTCGGTAGCTCACCCCGACAGTTCAGGACATTACCAGATCGTTGGGTACGGGACTGAGTCATGCGGGACGTGGGTAGAGGAGCGCAGAGACCCTTCTAAGTCTTGGTCCGTGTTGGCCGACAAAGGGTGGATATCGGGCTTTCTCTCTGCTTACAACGTCTTCGGTCCCGGGTCTGGAAATGTCAGGAGAGACACAGATTCAGACGGTACTTCCGCATGGATAGATAACTACTGTCTGGCTCATCCCTTAGAGTCCTTATCAGACGCGGTTCAGGCGCTGGTCTCGACACTTGAGAGCAAAGGCAAGCCATAACACGCTGCCAATTGTCAAACTGAGACAGTGCCTGGGCGCGACAGGGATTGGGCCTGTGACCCTTCCCGTGTGAAGGGATTGCTCTCCCGCTGAGCTATGCGNNTGGTGGGCGCGACAGGGATCGAACCTGTGACCCCTACCATGTCAAGGTAGTGCTCTCCCGCTGAGCTATGCGCCCGCAAACCTTCCCGAAGACGCGCTGGCGACGGATCAGAACCGGGGATTGGATTTCACGGCAAACTAGCTGGGATCGCTGTATCGTACCATGTGTCCTCGCGGCATGGTCAAGGAGCCTTCAAAGAGTCGGTCAAAGCGTCCTCGCCTCGGGCTCGGTAACAAGCGTGCGAGGGGTCTCCGTGTTCGTCTTCAAGCAGAGTCCAGTAATCACCATTTTTGCTCACCAAAAGCGTGAATGAACTTTCGCCGGATGGTTGCCCTGCAAAGTAGATTGTGTTGCTGTCACCAAGCTCCTTGTTTGCCCACATACGGACCTGCAAGGCTTCCAATATGTCAGCCGAGCATCGAGGAAACCCTGAGCCAGGAACACCAAACTTCTTATCGGGCTTGCTGTCGTGAATATCACCCAACACTTCGACTCTGTTTCCCCTCCCGATTTCGCAATAAACGGATGCATCGCGGGAGGAACCACGGGCGAGAAGCACCCAAGGTGCATAGAGCATATCGTCCTTCGGTGGCACATCCGGATGAAATGTTTCGGCGAACAGAAGAAATCTGGATTCGCCAGTAGTTCTTAGAGTTTCTATTATCCCGCCCGCAGTTCGCTCTTTAATCAATTTTGGTAGCAGGGTTATGATCGACTCACATTCGTCAGCTACCGACGGCCCCACCGGCGCGATCAAACCAACGATCACCATTCCTACTATCTCAATGATCGACAGCACCTTTTTTGAACGACCTGTGCCAACTACAACACGAGCCGACTTCCTCCGATCAGCAAGATTCATCGGTAGATTTCCTTCCTCATCCGGGTTTGCGTGTCCTGACTATATTCTTAGCTATACGGCCAACACATAAGCCCGGGATAAGGGCAAAGTCACCTTGCCTGATTGTCCAACTCACTCCGCTCTTTTGCCCGGCGCGACCATGGGTAAATCTTCATCGCGTCTATCGTTGTGCAGGCTTGGACGGCGCTGCTTCTTAGATCGGCAAGTACTGTCTTGATTTGCTCGCGTTGTGTATTCAATTCATCGGCGGAGTTTGTTTTCTGAATCAAACCCAAAAGCCAGCTGTTGTAGCCGACAGCTTGTTCTTTGAATCGTTGCAAAAAAAGCAGTCGGTGGCCGAGGTCGCCGTATTGCGGCAAACCTAAAGGGGGCTGAATTTGGATCATCATTTCGCCAAATCCGCCCCGCCACGGGAGCTGAGGCGCAAATTTTGCCAGATTGTCCAATAGCGCATCAATTTGCTGGATCACCGCGCGGACATTTGCACGAGCGGTTCTTGCAAAGTGAATTGCATCAAGGCGGGTTATCCACCAGTCTCGTGCACGGTTGAAGAATAGGATGAGTGGTGGGCCGAATACGGCAAGGGCAACGGTCGCAATTACGCCGACAGCCTGAACGTATCCCGCGAGGCCGGGGTGACATTCGATCCAACGGAGCCAAGGATTGGGCTCCATGGTACAGGCATCCCACATACCGACGTTCAGCATAGACCCGGCTTCACCGCTCCCGCCTCCACCTAAGAAAATTAGGGCAGATTTTCCAACGGGCAGTCAACGCGACGGGACCAAGCCCGTCAGATACGGCAGCGCACCCGGACCGGCTTTAGAAACCGGGTGGGGCAATATCGCATGTGAGGCCAGACCGGAATTCTGGTACAGTCAAGGGGATGCACCGGCGCAGGGGCGAAAGTGGGCCAAATTGAAGAGCTTGTTGATCGCGTCGATGACGTATTGGAACGCAACAGGCGGCATGAGTACGTATTGATCGGCGCAACTTTGGTTCTGTTCCTAGCGGGGATCGCTGGCATTGTTCAGGCGATACTCAGCAAGAATTATCTTTGGTCAATCCCGCCCGTATTTACGACGTTTTTTCTGAAGTGGCCGATTGAAAACATCAATGCCATTCGACGGGGCAATATCGCCCTAGCACTGGCCCCGCTGCTCATCCGAGAACTGCCACCGCCGGAAGCGGCGAAGGAAGTGCAGAAGCTTCTCGAAAATCTGTTCAAGGGCGCCACGTAATGGCTGACAGCGACGAAACCAAAGAGCTTTTGGAGAAGATGCTCCAAGCGCTTTATGCAAAATCAGCCGCAGAGCAAAGCGCCGAAGCTACTGGCGATTCATATCTGATTGCCGCGGACAAACAGTATCTCGGAAGGATCACCGAAAACGTTTACGACCAGCAATCCATTCTTAACACCTATGGACCGTTTGGTAGCCTATATAGTTCGACGAGCATCTTCAACGAGTATTCCCAATATGGTGGGCAGTACGGAGTCTTTAGCCTGAACAACCCTTATTGCCAGTCTCCGCCTCAACTGTTCTTACGAGGTAGGTTCGTTGGCAATGTCTCGGCCAACCAATACGTACCTAACAGGATATCAAACAAAGCGTTTTTGGCTGCGCTGAAGCACGATATTCGCGCGCTCTTGCGTGGGGAGATGCCAAAGGATGGCGGGATTAAGAGGGAGGGCATTTATTTGCAAGCGCAAGATGGGCAATTCCTCGGCAACCTCAATCCCAACCGCTTTGATCAAGATTCAATTTCCAACAAGTTTTCTCCTTACGGCAACAAATTTTCCCAGACCTCAATCTTCAATAAGTTCTCTACCTACGGTGGCCAGTTCTCCCAGCTGAGTCCTTTCAACCGGATTTCCAATACGCCACCGCGAATTTTAGATGGCGGCAAGTTTGTGGCTTACTTGACGGTGAACACGATGAAGACCCCTCGTGTTGATCCTAACGAGGTTATGGAATGGGCGGAGCGTAACGTGAGAAAGCGATTTGGCTAAGGGCCGCGTGATAGCGGCGGCTATTGCAGCCGCATTCCTCAGTGTGGCGGGTTGGTATTACCTCTCATTGAGAGATCGGCCCGCTCCGCAAAATTCCATTGCGGATGCCTGCATGACGAAGGTTATTGGGGAATACCGCGGATTGATCGAGACGAATCTCTCGGCCAAGGAAACACGCCTACGTGCACTCACCACCGGGATTACCAAGGACACTACTGCGGCAGATTACGACCATTTAGTGAGTGCCAATAACGCTCAAGACAAGACCGATGACATAGCGGTCTATTCAGCATTCTGTACGGCTTACGCTACGTGCGTTCATGCCAAGCCATTTAAGACCACGTTTGATGCCTGCTACGAAGCGTGGGCAGAACCCGATGAGTCGGATGGCTCCGACGATTCGGACGATTGAATTTCGGTTTGCAGTGCAGCGCTACACTACATGGCGCTCCGAACAGCGTAGGGGATGGCGTATGCGTGTGTACCATTGCACCAATCAAAAATACGGCCTTGAGGACCTCAGGAGAAGCCGGGCCGTCCCCGGCTGCGATATAGGCGATGTAAATCTTTTCCTCGGCAGAATCAGCGCACGACTCAGCGGAGGCGGAAATGCACGAGTCCAGTGCGGAATTGCCGATTGATCGCGTTATCGAAGCCTGTGACAAAAAATTCCGGGTTGCTCATGAGATGGCCCTCAAACAATGGAACGAGCACCCGGAAAAGCATGCCGGTTGGCTTTCAGAAACGCACTGTGTGTCCGGAAGTGATTGGGCTAACGCAATGGTACAAGATTGGGGACCATCGAAGCTCTACGATCTATGTGTCGCGGCAAAGGAATCGGGCGAAAGTAGAGTCCGTGTCAGCGTAGGTGATTTTCAGGCAATTCATCCCTTCTATCGCTCGAAGCGGGCCGGAGACCGCAAATGAAAGGCGATTATCCACTTGACAATACTCAGGTCGGCCAGTCATCGAGCAGTTTTATTGCTTCCGCGATAACGGCGTCCCGGTCTGGTCCGTTGGGAATTGTCATTTCGTGTCGAGTCGCGCCGGGCGGATACACAAAGGCTTTCCACTCTTTTCCGCGCTGAAGTTTGATGTACCCGCCGCGTTTATGCTCGATTTTTTCGTCCGCCACGTTCTTGTCCTATCCTGTGATCCGCTTCGGCTTCTCGTTGTCTTTCGCCTTCACCCGGAGCGCTTCGCGCATGATCCTGTCGAACTCCGTGCCGCTCATACGCATCTCGTCGGCTTTACTCGTCTTTGCCGTGATTTGCGGAACCGCCTTAGTTCGGAGCGACAAAAACACTTTGTACGATTGGCCCAGACGACTACTCCCGCCGACAGGTCAAACGCTTTCCGACTATCTGGCAGACGCCTAAGACGAGTTCGGCGCACAAGCAGGGCAGGGGAAAGGCATGACAACGATTGAAGAATGCCCGCCGTTTGCCATCTAGGGCTCCGGGGCAGAGTTATTTTTTCTCCGGTACGGCGGCGGGGTCCACCTTTTTTGCGATTTCCGCGTTGTGCTGCGAAGTCACGACGGGTGACGATCTTGGCGGACGAAGCGGTCCCGCCGCCATCTTTGGGGCATAACCGCTATCAGCGCGGACGTTCTCAAGGAGCCCATTAGCCAGCCCGGTGGCGGGTTTATCTTGAGCGGAACCCATTGCGCCTAGCCTTTTTGCCGCGGTGCGGAGGAGGCTTTCTTAGTCGCCGGTTTCGTGGCGTTTCCGCTGTTCACGACGGCCGACCCCTTGGGCGGGTTCGCTTTGGCAACCGCCGCTCTGACACTGTAGCCGCTATCCATGGCCCCCTTCCACCTGACCGGCGCGGGGGGGCGGCTACCTCTGTTGTCTGCCATCGCTCAGCCCCTATCGGCCAGGATTCGTGGAGGCCGCACTTGGCGGGCGCGGAGGAGGCTCCGGGCGTGCGCTCGGCGTGGCTGCTGGCGGCTGATTCACGACGGCCGATCCGCCCGGCGGGTGGCGGATCGTGCCCGACGAGGTAGGCACGTAGCCGCCCTTCTCGATGCGGGTGCCTGTGTTCGCTGGCATGCTAGTTCTCGGGGGCAGCGGCATCTTCATCCTCAGGTAGCTGGTTGTCGAAGAACTCTACCATTTGGTAATCCCCCGGCCGAAATAAAATACCATGGCTCTGCGGTTCTTTCTGCACAAAGCCCCCCTTAGCATCCAATTCCCACAATTCCTCGATGTAGAGATGGCCGGGTTCTGGGTACGAACTCGCATAGGAATTTTCGCCGAACCAACCACCAACGCGGCGCGTCTCCGAGATATGCACCAGCACCCAACACGCCTGCTGCGCTTGAAAAAAGTGGTCCCATGCTGTCGGAGCCTCTATGAGGGCTAACCCCCACTTCACAAGCTTCTTTCGCACCTGAATCAGCGCTAACGGCGAACAGCACGGAAACACCAAGAAAATTACAATTACCGCGAGCCACACACCGACCGGGTGTTGTGCGAAGTTCGCGACATTTACGGCCCATTTTATGGGGAAAAAGAGCACCAAAAAATTGATCGCACCGTATGTTATCGCTTCAAGAATGCTGTCTTTCAGGGTCGTTTTTTCGCGCGGCTGCACAAGGCCGTAGACCTGCATCGAGATAAAACCCGGCACGACAAAAGCGACGAAGTAGATGACGTCAGCGCTTGTGAACGTCGGCATGGCTGCTCTCTTTTTACCACCGTCCTACTGTCTATCGGAGTGGAGCGTGGCTGATTCTCGCCGCCCGTCAAAAACGGTTTTGCATTCGCAACCTAACCCATTGAATCATTTAGGCTGGAAATCGCCGGGTTTTGCAGCTAAACCCTTGCGTTGCTTGAAAAATGGTCCGCTTTGGGAGCAGAGGGTCGCGTGTTCGAATCACGCCGCCCCGACCAGCCGGAAGACCCTGCGGGAGTAAGCGAATGCGGGCGAGAATCTATCGACCCTCGAAGACGGCGATGCAGTCGGGCAGGGCACTGACAAAGAAGTGGGTGCTGGAATATGAGCCCGAGAGCCCCCGCACGATCGAGCCCCTGATGGGCTGGACCAGTTCCGCCGACATGCGCAGCCAGATACTCCTCGAATTCGAGTCCCGGGATGAGGCTGTGGCCTATGCCAGGAAGCACGAGATTCCCTATCAGGTGTTCGAGCCGGATCTGCCGAAGAGTCGTCCAAAATCCTATTCGGACAATTTTCGCTTTGACCGCAAGGAGCCATGGACGCACTGACGTAAATGGCGAAGGTCCTCGTCGTAGTTTTTGATTTACGTTTCGATTGCTTCATACTTGCCGGCGCGAGGCCCCGTAGCTCAGCGGATTAGAGCAATTGCCTTCTAAGCAATGGGTCGCAGGTTCGATTCCTGCCGGGGTCACCATTCCTCTGCGTGTCAATCCTGCCTGCGCCCTTGGGAATCTGATCCTGACCAACGAACGGTAGGGCGAACCCTCGAGGAACAAGAATCATGGGCGGCAAATGGTCGAACTGGTCGGGCGGTGTGAGCTGCAAACCGCGGCAAATTCTCTCGCCGCAAAACGAAATCGAACTGGCCGCGTCGATCCGCAACGCGGAAGGGCCGGTACGCGCGCCGGGTAGCGGCCATTCCTTTACGCCTCTGTGCGCGTCTGACGGCGCGATGGTCGTGTTGAATGCGTTCAGAGGCCTGAAGGCGACATCCCGGGAGCAGGGGCTCGCAACGATCTTCGCGGCCACGCCGCTTTGGGCAATCGGACCCGCTTTGCATGCGCATGGACTGGCGCTCAGGAACATGGGCGACATCGATCGCCAGACGCTCGCCGGCGTCGTCGCCACCGGCACGCACGGAACAGGACAGACGCTGGGAAGTCTTTCGTCCGACGTGGCCGGATTCAGACTCATTCTCGCAAGCGGCGACGTCCTAAATTGCACACCAAGTGAGAACGCAGAAATCTTTCTCGGCGGTCGGGTGGCCGTCGGAATTCTGGGAGTCATGACGGAAATCTCGATGGCCCTGCGGCCGCGCTACCGTCTGATCGAGGACAATTTTCTCTTGGCGCCCGAGGAATTGTTTCGCAGACTGGACGACCTGGTTTCGACCAACCGCCATTTTGAGTTCTTCTGGTTTCCCCATGCCGACGTGGCAGTCTGCAAGACACTGAACGAGACCGACAAGCCGGCCCCCGCGCCGCGTAGCGCGGAGTTCATGCGCAGGCGCGGCGAAAGAGTGGGGGGAGAGGCGCGTGTCTTTGCGGGCATCAACGAGATTCTGCCCACGCTACCGGTCCTGCTCAAGCCGGCCCATGGACTGTTCTCGCGTCTGATGCCCAATGCGGCGAGCGCGCGCTGGAGTCACGAAATCTTTCCCACTGCGCGGCCTGTCCGCTTCAACGAGATGGAATACGCGGTTCCGCTGGCGCGCGGCGCCGACTGCATTCGCGAAATCGTCGCCGAGATACGCCACAGGAAAATAAACACCGGCTTTCCGCTCGAATTCCGCACCGTCGCGGAAGACGATATCTGGCTCAGCCCCTTCTACAGGCGCGAGAGCGCGACCATTGCCGTGCATCAATACTACAAGGTCGATACGAGCAGGCTCTTCGACGCCTGCGAAGCAATCTTCCGGCGCTACGAAGGCCGTCCGCACTGGGGCAAGCGCCATACCCGTTCGCGGGAGGAACTCACGGCATTGTATCCGGCATTCGAACGGTTCCGCTCCCTCAGGCGCGAACTGGACCCCGGAGGCAAATTTCTGAATCCCTACTTAAGATCGATTTTCGAATAGCGTTTCACCTGATCTTCTCGGCGACCCACACGAGGCGCACGGCTGCGATTCTTGCAGCATGGAAATCGAGAAAGTTGAGAATCCCCGCATTCCAACTTCTGTAAAGCGCCGTCGGAACCACCTGGTGCGGAAACACCTTGATGATCCGATAGAGCCTGGATGCTCTGGCAATTTCGATCTGCTCGCGGGGACGAAAATACGATTGCGGATCGGGATCGCGCCAGGCATGCGGGCTGATGCAGATCAGACGTCCCTGCGGTTCGAGCGCGGCATGAATGGCAGCCAGTGTTGCGTTCGCCGTGGCAGGATCGCGACGTACAAGCGGAATGACGCCCTGCGCGAGAACGTTTGCAAAGAATCTGCCCGTCTGCGCCCGGATGTTCGCGGTCGCGTCGACGAGTTGGGCCCGCACACCACGCGATTGGATGGCAGCAACGAATCGGGGAGAGACATCCGATGCCGTGACGTCGAACCCTCGATGCTGAAGGATTTCGGACAGGTGTCCGGTCGCGGCGCCGATCTCGAGAATGGGCCCCGGCCGGAGGTACCGTTCGACGGCGCGGAGGAAATATTCATCGCGGATGCGATGCCTAGTGGCTATCCTTGTCCAGTCCTGCACGGCTCTTTCCGTGAAATAATGGGGTTCCGCCGTTTGGGTCATGTGTCTGCAGCCGATCATAATTCACGCTGGCGGCGCGACGCCATGATGTCATTCCATCGCCATGCGCCTTCCTCCCACAATCGCTCGGCGGCAAGCCGGAGATTCAATGCCGGAGCGCAGGTCCACTGCCTGGGGTGTACCAGGATCGAGACCGTCCGAGGCGCCTGCGCGAGCCCGATAACGGGATTCTGGGGACGCCACCATTCGGGGGGCGGACGGTCAGTGTATCGCGCCTCAAGTTCGGCGTGAATCCTGGGATCATAGGCATCTGCGACAATGCCCAAATCGTCGATCAGGGTTCGTGTCAGCAGATAATGGTTGGGGACGCCGATGCGGCGGTTGGCGAAATCCCCATGCGACGCAACGGTGCGGGGCATCACGCCCGAGCGGGCGCGAAAGCGGAAGACATTGTCTCGAAATTCGCGGCGCATCAAATCCAGGCCCGCATCAATCTGTTTTCTGGATCGCAATCCGAGGCGCTTGGCGACGGAGGCGATTTCCTCGAAATGATAGCCCACCTCACCCCCATGGCGGACGATTTCCTGCATGAGGGGCGGATCGACGGTTGCCAGGCGGAAATAATAGGTCGCGCGCACGCCCGCTTCGCGGTCGCACGCGAACATGCGCGCGGCGCCGGCAGGGTCGCTGTCGACATCGTTTCGCAAGAGGCAGGTCCGTCGACCGGATGCGCCATCACGGCCGGCCGCTTCGGCAAATTCCGCCATTGTGCGGAAATCATAACCAAGCTGCTTGATGTGGCTGAGGAGGCTCCGATATTCCGCGAGCCGGCTTGCCATGAAAAAATCCTGATAAACGCGATAGCGGAGGGACGAGAGCACGACAGAACCCGATTCTATGCCGTCGTCTGTGTTTGCATGCGTTCGAACCCATTTTCCAGATCGGCAAGGAGATCGTTCGCGTCTTCCAGTCCGGCGTGAATGCGCAACAACGGTCCCTGCGCGAGAAATGGCCGGACCGAGCGATTAAAATGCGCCGGAACAATGAGACTTTCGTATCCTCCCCAGGAATACCCAATGCCGAAACATTCAAGCCCGTCGAAGAAGGCCTCAAGCGCCGCCTTCGTGACAGGCGCGAGCTCCACGCCGAACAATCCGCTCGCGCCCGTGAAATCGCGCTTCCAGATCGGATGGCCGGGATCGCTTTCCAGCGCGGGATGCAGCACGCGAGTCACTTCTGAACGACTCTCGAGCCATCGCGCAAGCTTGAGTCCCGTTTCCTCGTGGCGCTTCAGACGGACAGGCATGGTGCGCAGGCCGCGCAAGGCGAGGAAACAATCATCTCCGCTCGCACACAACCCAAGACCCGAATGGGTATCCGCCAATTGTTCGGCATATGTCGTATTGGCCGTTACATAACCGAGCATCACGTCGGCGTGGCCCCCGACATATTTGGTCACCGCCTGGATCGACAGGTCGGCGCCACGCGCAAACGCGTCGAAATAGAGTGGCGTAGCCCAGGTGTTGTCGAGGAGAACGGAAGCGTCGCGGGCGTGAGCAACGCTTGCGATTGCGGGTATGTCCTGGACTTCAAAGGTCAGGGACCCCGGGCTCTCGCAGAACACCGCCCTGGTGTTCGAGCGGAACAATTCTTCGATGCCGCCGCCGATCAACGGATCGTAAAAACTCGTCTCGACGCCCAACCTCGTCAGGCTCTTCTCGCAAAAACTGCGCGTCGGTCCGTAGCAATTGTCCGTCATAAGCAGATGATCGCCGGCACTGCAGACCGAGAGGATGGCGGTCGTGATCGCGTTGGTGCCCGACGGGCACAGGACGGTGCGCGCACCGACTTCAAGGGCGGTGACCGCCTCTTCGAGGCTTCTGGATGTCGGCGTCCCGAGGCGGCCATAGATATAAGGCGCATCTCCAGATTCGACGGAAGCCAGATCGCGATAAAGGATCGTCGATGCGCGATAGACCGGCGTATTGACGACGCCGAAATGCTCCCGGCTCATGCGGCCTTTATGGACCGCGAGAGTCTCTTTGCTCAGGGGCTTCTCATCCGCCACGGCGCCGAACGAATCTCATTCTGCCGGACGCGGTTCCATATGCGGATCCGCCTGGGGCTCTGCGAGTTCGGGCTGCTGCAGCGGTCCCTTCCTCTCGAGAATGGGTTTGAGCGGGAAGTTGAATATCCAGGTCACTACGCCGGCTGCAAAGCCAATCCCGGCGCAAAGCAAGAAGAAGTGCGTCTTGTCCATCTGGCTAAAAAAACTGCCGATGTAGCCCTGCAGCAAATTTCCAGTGAAGCTCGTGATAAACCACAGGCCCATCATCATGGAGAGAATCTGCGGCGGTGCCACGCGGGCTACAAGCGCAAGCCCGATGGGAGAGAGATAGAGTTCTCCCAAAGTGATCACAGCATAAAACACGAATAGCCAAAGCCAGCTTGTGGTGTGGCCTGCGGGGGTGACGTAGGCCGCGGCCGCCATAACAACGTACGAAAGGGCGAGCATGAATAACCCCAAGGCCATCTTCGTGACGGTCGTTGGTTCGGTACCCTTTCTCGATTGCCGTCCCCAGAACCAAACCACGAGTGGCGTAAACATTACGATCATCGCGGGATTGAACGATTGAAACAGGGTGACCGGAATCTCCCAACTCAGCAGGCCGGGAATCAAGCGCCGATCGGTGAAACTCTGAGCCCACAGATTCATCGTGTTACCCTGCTGCTCGTAGGTCGCCCAGAAAAATGTCACAGGAATGCAGAGCAGAATGAGCGCAAACACCGCCTTCCAATCGTTCTTGGTCATCGGCATCTTTACGGCGGTTTTTGACTTCAACCGACCAATTCGGTCGGGAGGCAGTGTGCGAAGCGCGTTCAAATACACGAGGAGACCGAGAATCATTCCGACTCCGGCGGCAAAGAATCCCCAATGATATCCGATGGTTTCGCCGAGCAGCGAGCCACAAATGATCGGGGACATGAAAGCTCCTACGTTGATGCCCACGTAGAAAATCGAATACGCGCGATCGATCCGGCTATCACCCGCCCGGTAGAGGTTGCCAACCTGCGTCGAGATATTCGGCTTGAAGAAGCCATTGCCGAGTATCAAAAGTAACAAACCAAGGAAGAAGAGCGACGGCAACATCAATGTAAATTCGGCAATGGCCATCAACACGGCACCGATGATCACGCTGTAGCGCTGACCGATCCATCGGTCCGCAATCACGCCACCGAAGAACGGTGTTAGATAAACGAAGCCCGTGTAAAAGCCATAAATCAGCGAGGAGAATGGTTGTACGCCGAGAGTACGCCCGACCATCGCCTCGAAGAGGTGCTTGATCGTTTGGTACCCGGCAACGTTTTCGGCGTGGCCGGGCAGCAGAAGAAAATTGACCAGATACAGGATGAGAATGGCGCGCATTCCATAATAGGAGAAGCGCTCGGCCATCTCAGTGGTGAAAAGATAAGCCAGCCCCCGCGGATGGCCGAACAGTTGTGGCGTGTCGTCCCGCGTCACTTCTGTGGTCGCCATTCCAGGTTCCTTCCAAAGCACCTGGGCAGTCTGCCCCGTCAGCACGCGGAAGGAAACCGGGACTCGCGGACTTTTGCTGCCCTACGGCAGTTCGATGTAGCGTTCTTCGCGGCTGTAGGGAGCGAAACCGAGCCTCTGATAGAGGGGCAGCGCGCGCTGGTGATCAAGCGTGCAGGTATTGACCAGCAGCTTTGAGATGGGCTTCGCCCAAGCGTTCATCGCTGTGTGGTAGAGGAAGAAGAACCCGAGCCGGCGGCCGAGATATTCGGGCATCAGCCCGAAATAGGCGAGCTGGGCCACCGCCGCGTCGTGAAAATCCAGTTCCGCCATGCCCGCCGGGCACCCGTCGACGTAGAGAACGTAAAGCTCGATGGCTTCTTCGCGCAGCAGCGCCGCCAATTGGGCATCGTTCAATTTTTTGCGATCCACCCAGTGATAGTCCCGGCCAATCGCGTCGTAGAGATAGCGATAGAAGTGCGCGGGTGCATTCACGGCCCGAAGGAGAGCGATCTTGCCTTTCGGTTGCGGTGGTGGAATCGCCGACGGGCGAGATTTCAGCTCGAGAAAGGTGACGACCGTCGGAATCCGGCCGGGCAGGCGCCTGGGGCCAGTCATTCTGTCACCGCCGGCGCCTCGGCGCGAGCGCCCCATTCGGACCACGAGCCGTCATAGAGCGACACGTCTTCCTTGCCCGTCGCGGCGAGGGCCAGCATGCCGATGGCGGCGGTGATGCCGGATCCGCAGCTCGTAACGCTGGGCCGGGTCGTCTCAACGCCAAGCCGGCGAAATGTTTCGAGAAGCTCGGGGCGCGATTTGAGCGTGCCATCTGCGCCGGAAAGCTCCGTGTACGGAACGTTCACGCTTCCCGGGATGTGGCCGGCCCGGACGCCGGGGCGAGGTTCGATTTCCTTGCCGGCAAACCGGCCGGCGCCGCGCAAATCGACGACCTGCTCGCGCCCGGATTGGAGGTTGCTCACGATCTGGGAAAAGCCTCGGACAAGAGCATTGTTGGGCCGCGGCGTGAAATGGCGCGGGTAGGGTTGCGGAAGGAGATCCTCGATCGGGCGGCCTTCGCGCTTCCATTTCGGAAAGCCGCCGTCGAGAACCGCGACTTCCTCGTGCCCCATCGCACGAAGCATCCACCAGGCCCTGGGAGCAGAATAGATGCCCGCGCCGTCATAAACGACAATGAGATTGCCGTCGCCGAGTCCGAGGTTGCGCATGCGGCTGGCAAATTTTGGCGCAGGCGCAAGCATGTGCGGAAGGACATTTGTTTCATCGGAAAGATCGTCGATGTCGAAGAAGACCGCGCCCGGGATGTGAGCCGCGAGATATTCGCCCCGCGCGTCGCGTCCGGCCTGCGGCAGATACCACGAGGCATCCGCGATGCGCATGTCCGGAGCCGCCAGATGCTCGGCGAGCCACTCCGTCGAAACAAGGGGTGAAGCCAGCTTCATCGCACGAAAGGCAGGTTGCACGCGACGCCTGGGTGAGCAAGCCAGGAAGGAATTGGCAGATCACGCTCTTTGAGAAATTCGGGATTGTAGAGTTTCGCGCGATAGCGCGTGCCGTAGTCGCAAAGCACGGTGACGATGGTGTGGCCAGGGCCCATGTCGCGCGCCAGCCGGATGGCGCCGGCGATATTGATGCCGGTCGATCCGCCAAGACAGAGCCCTTCCTGCGTCACCAGATCGAACAGGATCGGCAAAGCTTCCGAATCGGGGATTTGAAAAGCGTCGTCGATCGGCGCGCCTTCGAGATTGGCCGTCACGCGTCCCTGCCCGATGCCTTCGGTGATCGATGAGCCCTCGAAGGTCAATACCCCCGTCTTGATCCAGTTGTAAATTGCGGAGCCCATCGGATCGGCGGCGGCGATCCGCACGGCTGGATTTCGCGCTTTCAGCGCAATGGCCACGCCGGCGAGCGTTCCCCCCGTACCCACCGCACACACAAATCCATCGACCTTGCCTAGTGTCTGACGCCAGATTTCAGGCCCCGTCGTTTCGACATGCGCCTGCCGGTTCGCCATATTGTCGAACTGATTGGCCCAGATCGCGCCTTGCGGGCTTTCCCTGGCGATGCGTTCGGCGAGGCGCCCGGAAAATTTCACGTAATTGTTCGGATCTTTGTAAGGTACCGCAGGAACCTCGATCAGTTCCGCCCCCATCAGCCGCAACGCGACTTTTTTTCCTTCGCTCTGGGTATCTGGAATGACGATGACCGTCCGAAAGCCGAGGGCGTTGCCGACCACCGCGAGTCCGATCCCGGTATTCCCGGCAGTGCCCTCGACGATGACCCCGCCCGGCCGGAGGAGGTCGCGCTCGATTGCATCCCTGACGATGAACAGGGCCGCGCGATCCTTCACGGATTGGCCCGGATTGAGGAATTCCGCCTTGCCGAGAATCTCGCAGCCGGTTTGCTCCGAGGCGCGCCTCAGACGGATCAGCGGCGTGTTCCCGATTGCGGCGATGATGTTCGGCGCGATGTCCATGATACGTGCAACGGCTCTGGTCGCCCGAACCTAGTGTCGGATTGCGAAGGCTTCAAGCAATCGGGCGCGTCACACGCGACCGAACTGACGGCGCAATTCGACTTTTTGCCTGCTCCAGGATATTCTTTCGGCGCCCCGGCAGATTCTTGCCACCTCGATTGATATAGAAAATAAGCATTGAGAGCGAGTTCGGGGCGCGGCTGCCCACCGGCTGGGCGGACCAGTTAAACGGCGCCATGACATTTTTTGAGAGCTGAACCAACAGAACAGGTTGGCACGCCGATGAAGCATATCATTCTTTGTGCTGACGATTATGGGCTCTCGCCCGGTGTTAGCCGTGGAATCCGGGAGCTGCTCGAACGAGGCCGGCTTTCTGCGACAAGCTGCATGGTGGTGTATCCGGAGTTTTCGGAGGAAGGGCCGCTATTGAAGCCGTTTCTGGGCTCCGCGGATATCGGGCTGCACTTCACGATGACTGCGAAGCGTTCTTTGCCCTTTGTTGCTGCGGAATTCTTTCTGCACCCGCCTCCCGTCTCCAAGATGATTGCAGCGGTCGAGGAGCAGGTCGGAGAATTCAGCGACGTGCTGGGCAAGCTTCCGGATTACATCGATGGCCACCAGCATGTTCATCTTCTGCCGGTGCTGCGCGAAGCTGTGGTGAGGGTGGCGAGCAGGATTGGCGCTTATGTGCGCGATGCGTCCGAACCCATCGGCGCAGCCATGTGGCAACGTCCTGCACCCTTGGAATCGACATATCTTTCCTGCCTGTCGCGGCCGCTTTCGAAGCTTGCGCGGCGCTGGAATGTCGCGACCAATCGGGGCTTTCGTGGCGCGCGCAATTTTCGCGATACGAGACCGTTCCGCGATCTGTTTCGAAGCATGATTGCCGGCGCCGGCGATGGCTGCCTCGTCATGTGCCATCCCGGCTATGCCGACTCGTTGCTCGCGGAGCGCGACGAGGTGCGCGAGGCGCGCGAGGCGGAACTTCGCTATTTCGCCGGTCCCGATTTCCCGCGTGATCTGCGTGACCACGACTTGGCGCTGTGCGGGCTTGCGGACTCTATAGAGCCGCGTGCGGCGTGACGGCGGCGCGCCAGACCTCTGCAATTTCGTCCAGACTGTCGCGGCCACTCAAAATCAGCGGGCAGGCCGTTTCGCGCACGAAACATCTGTCGCGCTCGCACAAATATTCGACCGGGGATTTTCCGTCTACCCGCGCGAGAAGGAGCGCCGGCAAAAGGTGCGCGACTCTTCGTTCGAGATCTCCAGACCGCTCCCACGTTACGGAATTCAGATAGGCCGTTCGAAATGCCGCAAAGCAATTGAGATACGTCAAGGCAAAGTTGGGCCTGGCCACGCACTTCAGCAAGAGATGGTTGAGGCAGAATGCCAAATCGAATGCGGGGTCGCCGTACCATGCGGTCTCTGCATCGAGAAATACCGGGCCATCGGGACCGACAAGGATGTTCTTGGGACTGACGTCGCCGTGGACAAGAGCGATTCGCATCGTCAGTGTTTGCTCGGCCAGTTTGTTCAGAGGTGAGGATACATCGGGATTTCGTCGCGCCGCTTCGAGGATATAAGGCTCGATTCTCAACGCGTGAAACGCGCGGTCCGTATCGAAACGCGCCGCCACGTCTTCGTGACCCGCGCTCGCCTGGTGCAAATGCACCAGGATGGTTGCGACCGAGGCTGTCACGGCAGAGTGCACGACGCCGTCGAGCAGAAGCTGCTTCCAGACCGGAAAGCGCGCCGGGTCGAGAAATTCCATGGCGAACATTCCGCGCTCCGCGTCGAGCGCGAGAAGTTTCGGAACCGCCTCGGGGAAATGCCTGCCCGCGAACTCGATCCACGCCCATTCGGTTGCATTTCGCGAGACAGGCGCCTCCCAAACCGAATCGACGCGCAATCTTGGCAGCGCGCGCTTGACGCAGAAGACACGCCCATCCACCTCGATTCGCCAGACATCGCAGGACACGCCGCCTGACAGGGGCATGCAGATGATTCGTGCTTGGGGTGCCGAGAGCCCGTGCTCGATCAGGAATTCCCGAACAGCTGGGTCCGGGCATGCCGGCTCTTTGTTATCCGACGCCGCGGAACTCGTATGTACTTCCGACATCGCTTGCCACCCGGCAGATTCGCCTACGCGAAATGAGAAGTATCCGGGCCAGAATCGCTGTGTAAGCGCCTGATTTCACTGGCTCCCCGGGCCGGACTCGAACCAGCGACCCAGCGGTTAACAGCCGCTTGCTCTACCGACTGAGCTACCGGGGAACAAGCGCGTGTTAGCGCATCCTGCCCCGCCTTGCTAGATCAAACCAACCGCTGGGCGGATGCCGCAAATTAAAGAGGGGCCGGGTTTTGGCCCGGCCCCAAGGCGTTGGGTAATGGTGGGGTGTCTTCAAGGGAAGACCATGACAGGTTGCCTGCTTAAGGTTAACAAACGCTTAAGGCCCGGAAAGGTGCCTGTCATCTATCCACAGGATGAATTCATGGAGGCCACGCCCGGAATTGAACCGGGGTACGCGGTTTTGCAGACCGCTGCGTCACCACTCCGCCACGTGGCCGAACGCGGCCGGGGGTACATCAGATCGTTAGGTGAGGCAATGTGCGCCTGCAATTCCGAATGGCCGCGCGGTGCCTGACTCGGGCCGCATCCTTCCCCCGGTTTAACCGGGGGACCAGCTCACGATGAGACAGCCGCCGCGGCGTTGTCACTGCAGATTCCGCCACGTATAAGCGCCGCGAGTTTCTCCCCAGAGCCGATGATGCCCGACTACGCCGCCCAGCGTTCCAACATGGTCGCGTCGCAAATTCTGGCGAATGGGATCACGGATCCCCGGTTGCTGGATGCCTTCGGAGCGGTCCCCCGCGAAGCGTTCGTTCGGGCCGAGAAACGCAGCGTCGCCTATGTCGACGCACCGATCGAGCTCGTTCATCACCGTTGGCTGCTCGAACCCAGAACGTTTGCGGGCATGCTCCGGCTCGCCGAAATCCAGCATTCGGATAAGGTGCTCGATGTCGGATGCACCACGGGCTACTCCACGGCGGTGCTCGCCAGAATCGCGGATAAGACCATAGGTCTCGAAGAAGACGCCGACTTCGTGCGTATCGCTTCGGAGACCCTGCGCGCGCTGGGAGTGACGGGCGCGTCCATTGTACAGGGATCGTTGGCGGAAGGATGTCCGTCGGCGGCGCCCTATGATGTCGTGATCGTCAACGGGGCGATCGAAGTGCCCCCGCAGCGATTGCTGGGGCAGCTGGCCGATGGGGGCAGGCTGGTCGCAATTTCGCAGCACAACGCCGCCGGCCAGGCAGTCCTCTATCGGAACGAGGAGGGTCACACGGGACGGAGGTTTGCCTTCGACGCTTCGGCGCCCGTCCTGAACGGATTTCGCCAGCCCGCGCGGTTTGTGTTCTAACTGCGCCTGCAAGGCGGAAATGGAAGCTGGCGCCGAGCGTCTTTGCCTTTCCTTCGCGCGGCGAGTGTCTTAAGCTCAATCGGATAATTTCGGCGCGCGGGCGAACACATGTCCAATCCTTCCAGTTCCCAGCATGAGCCGACCATGGAGGAAATTCTGGCCTCCATTCGCAAGATCATCTCCGAAGATTCGCCCGAGCCGCATGCGATGGAATCGTCTCCGGCAATAGGAGCAAACGAGGCGCAGGAACCGGGAGTGCTTGAGTTGACGCAAGAAGCACCTGACGAACATGGTGCCCCACCGGCGCCGGGCGCCTGGCCGCCACCGCCATCCGAATTGGTCCATTCGGACGATCGCATCGAAGGCGCCAAGCGCGAATCGGCGCGTGTCGCCTCGACAGCCGATGAAACCAGGGTTGCTTCCCATCCCGGTGACGGAATTTTCTCGGATAAATCCCGCAAGGCATTGAACGATGCGCTTACGCAGCTTGCGCCGCAGGGAACGGGCGAGGCTGTCTCCGGTTCTCCCGCGCCTGTCGGCGGGCTGCCTCTCGAAGCGGTTTTCGAGCGGGCGGTCGGTGAGGCGTTTGGCCCGGTGCTGCGGCAATGGCTCGGCGACAATGCCGAAACGATCATCGAGCGCATGAAGCCGGCGATCCGCGAATGGATGGACGAGCATTTCCCGGCCATGCTGGAAGATGCGGTTCGCGCGGAACTCGCGCCTGCGATCAAGCTGCGCGGACGCCGGTGATCGAACAGGTTGCCGCTAAGCCCAGCAACCCGCACTCTTGACCGCCTGATCCCGGGACGGTTTGAGATTTTCCGCCGTCGCTGCTGAAAACAGAAACGCCGCCATGCTCGATAAACATTTTGTGCCCAACGAAGTCGAAGGGCGCATTTACCGCAAATGGGAGGAATCGGGAGCGTTCCGTGCCGGATCAAGACCGGACGCGGAACCATTCTGCATCATGATTCCACCGCCCAATGTCACCGGGCGGCTCCATATAGGGCATGCGCTCAACAACACACTCCAGGATATCCTCGCGCGCTTCGAGCGCATGCGGGGCAAGGACGTTCTCTGGCAGCCCGGTACGGACCATGCCGGCATTTCCACTCAGCTCGTCGTGGAGCGAAATCTGGCGGAGCGGCAGCAGAGCCGCACCGCTCTGGGTCGTGAGAAGTTTCTGGCCGAGATCTGGAAATGGAAGGAGGAGTCGGGCGGTGCAATCGTTCAACAGCTGCGAAGGCTGGGCGCCTCATGTGACTGGTCGCGGGAGCGATTCACTCTAGACGAAGGCCTGTCACGCGCGGTGGCGAAGGTTTTCGTTCAGCTCTATCGCGAAGGTTTGATCTACAAGGACAAGCGCCTCGTCAATTGGGATCCGCGCCTTCAAACAGCGGTTTCCGACCTCGAAGTCGAGAACATCGAGGTCAAGGGCCACCTCTGGTACATCAAATATCCGATTGACGGCGAGCCCGGCCACTTCATCACGATCGCCACGACACGCCCCGAAACAATGTTAGCCGATGCAGCTATTGCCGTGCATCCAGACGACCTGCGCTACCGCGGAGCCATCGGCAAGAATGCGCTGCTGCCGCTCGCCAACCGCCGGATTCCGATCATTTCGGACTCCTATTCCGATCCCGAAAAAGGCACCGGCGCGGTCAAGATCACGCCGGCGCATGATTTCAACGATTTCGAAGTCGGCCGGCGGCACGGGTTACCACTGATCAACATCCTGTTGCGGGACGGCAGATTGAACGACGCGGTTCCGTCCGCCTATCAGGGGCTCGATCGCTTCGAAGCGCGCAAGGCCGTCGTCGCCGACCTCGAGGCGCTCGAACTGATCGAGCAGGTCGAGCCGATCGTGCATGCGGTGCCGCATGATGAGAAGACGAAAACCATCGCGCTCGAGCCCTATCTCACGGAACAATGGTATCTCGACGTGAGGCCGCTGGCCGAAAAGGCGATTGCCGCGGTCGAGCGTGGGCAAACGCACTTCGTGCCCGAGCAATGGGCCAACATTTATTTCAACTGGATGCGCGCCATCCGCCCCTGGTGCATCTCGCGCCAGCTCTGGTGGGGGCATCAGCTGCCCGTATGGTACGACAAATCCGGCAACGTGTACGTCGCGGAGACGGAAGCCGAAGCTCTCGCCGAGGCGCATCGGATCAATGGAGCAGCGACGGAACTCGAGCGCGATCCCGACGTGCTCGACACCTGGTTCTCTTCGGCTCTGTGGCCGTTCTCCACTTTGGGCTGGCCGGACGCGGCACCGGAACTGGCGCGCTACTATCCGACGAATGTGCTGGTTACGAGCTTCGACATCATCTTCTTCTG
>PKWC01000111.1 GCA_003131925.1 Alphaproteobacteria bacterium
CGACGCCGCCGCCGCGCTGCAAGGACTCGCAAGTGTCGACGATGTGACTCTCTCTGTTGCGGAGACAGATGGTCTTCCGCCGATCGTCGGCGACCGGGACGAACTGATTCAGCTTTTTCAGAACCTCATGCACAATGCGATCAAGTACGGGCGCCGGGGCGGTCATGTCTCGATCGCGTTATCGCCGGCCTCCGCTCCCGTGACTCCGCCTGGACGCCACAGCGCCGAGGCGTTCATCGCAATCGCGGTGAAGGATGACGGAGAAGGCATTCCCCGCGAGTTTATTCCCCGGCTCACCGAACGTTTCTACCGCGTCGATGTCCGGCGAAGCCGGGAGCGCGGCGGAACGGGGCTTGGCCTGGCCATCGTCAAGCACATCGTCAACCGTCATCACGGCAGGCTGCTGATCGACAGCGTGGCGGGAGAAGGCAGCACATTTACCGTCCTGTTGCCCGCCGCAACGGCAACAACGCGCGAATTCGCTCACGCCGTCACGGAAATGATATAAATTCGTCACATAGGCGTGTCGGATAGTGGACTACGCAAGGCTGTGTTGCGGCGTGCGATGCGATTCGGGGTCGAAAGCCGGAGTAGTGAGCGAGGAACGGATGAGCGAGCACACGGTAAGGGCTTTCAGCGAGCAGCTCGAGAGCCTCGCGACCGGAGTCGCCCAGATGGGCGGCTTGGCCGAAGCGCAGTTCACTGAGGCGATCGAAGCCATCGGCAAGCGGGACATGTCTCTTGCGGAGGCGGCCATTGCCGGGGATCCGCGCATCGACCAGCTGCAGCAGTCGATCGAGGAACGGGCGGTCAAAGTGCTCGCTTTGCGACAGCCCATGGCGATCGACCTGCGGGACACGCTCGCGGCTATCAAGATTGCGAGCGAACTCGAACGCGTTGGCGATCTTGCCAAGAACATCGCCAAACGCGCGCTGGTGCTGAACCGGGAACCCCCCATCCGCCTCACCTCGAGTCTCGCCCGCATGGGAAAGGTGACGCTGGGACAGCTCAAGCTCGTCCTCGACTCCTATTCGGACCGCGATGCGGTGGGCGCCGAGGCGGTTTGGCGCCAGGACAACGAGATCGACGAAATCTACAATAGTCTCTTCCGCGAGCTGCTCACGTACATGATGGAGGACCCGCGCACGATCGGGCTGTGCACGCATCTGCTCTTCGTTGCCAAGAACATCGAGCGCTGCGGCGATCACGCGACCAACATCGCCGAGACCGTCTATCACATGGTTAGCGGCGGCCATCTCGCCAGCGAGCGCCCAAAAGCGGACATAACGTCCTCTACGAGCGTGCCCTTCGAGCGTAAGGCATGATGCTGAAACCGACTGTGCTCGTCGCCGAAGACGAAGGCGCGCTCATCACGCTCCTGCGCTACAATTTGGAGCGCGAGGGCTACCGGGTGCTCGAGGCGCTGAACGGCGAGGAGGCGATACTTGTCGCCAACGAGCAGCAGCCCGACCTCGTACTGCTCGACTGGATGCTGCCCCAGCTATCGGGCATCGAAGTGTGCCGCCGGCTGCGCAGTCGCCAGGAAACCCGCAACGTTCCGATCATCATGCTGACGGCGCGCGGGGAGGAGACGGACCGTATTCGCGGCCTCGACACGGGGGCCGACGACTACATTACCAAGCCGTTTTCGATGACCGAATTGCTGGCCCGGCTGCGCGCCGTGATGCGCCGCATCCGTCCAAGCCTGGCGGAAGATGTGGTGCGCGTGGGAGACATCGAGATGGATCGCGCCGCTCACCGCGTGCGTCGCGCGGGCCAAGACGTGCATCTCGGTCCCACGGAATTCAAGCTGCTCGATCACCTCATCCAGCATCCGGGCCGCGTCTTCAGCCGCGAGCAATTGCTCGACACGATCTGGGGATCGGACGTCTATGTCGAAGCGCGAACGGTCGATGTCCATGTCGGCCGACTGCGCAAGGCGCTGAACGGCATCGGAGAACGCGACCCCATACGCACGGTGCGCTCAGCCGGCTACGCGCTCGACGACACGTTCGCGGCCTGAAAGCTCAACCGACCATGCGGCTCTTCTCCCGCCGCAGCTGCTGCGGTTGGTAGGCTTTTCGGGCATGTGCTTCGCAGTAGGGAGAGCCGGTCTTCGGCTTGCGCCCGCAGAAGTGGAATTCGTTCTCGGCCGGATCGCCGATGGGCCACCGGCACATACGGTCGTTGATCGTCAGCACGGTGGCGAAACTGCCGTCCTCGAGCACGATAGGCTCCTCCTCGACAATCGGCGGTTGGGGGATATGGGCCCGCATCGAGAACCTCGGCGCAGCCGGAAGTCTGACGCGTTCGCTCCTTGGCGCGCTGGCCCGCCCCGCCAAGCCCAGGCGATGCACCTTCCCGATCACGGCATTCCGGCTGATCCCACCCATGACGCGCGCGATGTGGCTTGCCGACAGACCCTCTGTCCAAAGCGACTTCAGTTGTTCGATGCGATCGTCAGTCCAGCCCATTTGGGTCTCCTTCCCCCAGAACTACCAAATATCGTAGCAAGGTACAGAGATCGCACAAGTGCTGGCATCGCGACACAGCATATTGTCCACAGAAACTGGATGGATGCCACGGGACTTGGAACGAGCTTTCCTTGACCGCATCCGGCACGCAGCCGATAAAGCGCGCCCGCTCAAACAACGCGCATTCCGCTCCAAAAAGGAGAGCGATTTGATTCCGTCAGTATTGCCGACCTACAGCCGTGCCGATCTTGCCTTCGTCCGGGGGGAAGGGGCGTATCTCATCGCGGAGGATGGCACACGATACCTCGACTTCGGCGCAGGCATCGCGGTCAATGCGCTCGGTCACGCGCATCCGAAGCTCGTCGCGGCGTTGTCCGAACAGGCGTCCCGGCTGTGGCACACATCGAACCTTTATCGGGTGCCCGGCCAGGAGCGGCTGGCCCGGCGCCTGGTCGAAGCGACATTCGCCGACACGGTTTTTTTCGGCAATTCGGGGGTCGAAGCGATCGAGTGCGCGCTCAAGATGGCGCGTCGATTTCATTACGCGCGCGGAGAAGGCGAGCGCTTTCGCACGATCACCTTCGAGGGTGCGTTTCACGGCCGCACGCTGGCGGCGATCGCGGCCGGGGGGCAGCCGAAATACCTCGAAGGCTTCGGTCCTAAAGTGGAGGGTTTCGACCAGGTGCCGTTCGGCGACCTTCGCGCGGTAGACGCAGCGGTCGCACAAACTTCAGCCGCGATCCTGATCGAACCCATACAGGGCGAAGGCGGACTCTGCCCTGCAACGCCGGAATTTCTGCGCGCGTTGCGCCGTCTTTGCGATGAGCGCGGCCTGCTCCTCATCTTCGACGAAGTGCAGACCGGCGTCGGCCGCACGGGAAAGCTCTTCGCTTACGAATGGTCCGGCGTGGAGCCGGACATCATGGCGATCGCCAAGGGCATCGGTGGCGGGTTTCCGATAGGTGCCTGCCTTGCCACAGAACGCGCTGCGTCCGGCATGACGGTCGGTTCGCATGCCAGTACCTTTGGCGGCAATCCGCTCGCCATGGCCGTCGGCAATGCCGTGCTCGATGTCGTCCTTGCGCCGGAGTTCCTGCCGCGTGTCGAACGCGTCGCCAACTTTGCGCGCCAGCAGCTTGCTGCTCTTCCCTCGGAATACCCCCATATCTTCGAAGATGTACGCGGACAGGGTCTGATGCTGGGTCTGAAGATCAAGGTACCAAATACGGCGTTCATCGACGAGTTGCGGGAGCGGAAGCTGCTTGCGGTCGCAGCGGGCGGCAATGTCGTGCGCCTTCTTCCTCCGCTGATCGTCGAGGAAGATCACGTCCGCGAAGCCCTGCGCATTCTCGGCGAGGCGGCTGCCGCCTTTCCCGCGCGGGCGACCGAGCCGGAGGCGGCATGAACGCGCTGACGCGAACCGCGACGAGACCCAGACATTTTGTCGATCTCGCCGACCTTGATACCGAAACGCTCGAAGGGCTGATCGGCGAGGCACGGCGGCGCAAGGCTGCGCGGCAGGGTCAGCCGCACGGTGCGGCCGATTCGGACAAGCCGCTCGAAGGCCGCGTGCTCGCGCTCATCTTCGACAAGCATTCGACGCGCACGCGCATCTCGTTCGACATCGCGATGCGGCAGCTGGGCGGGACCACGCTGATGATGTCCGGTGCGGAAATGCAGCTCGCCCGCGAGGAGACGATTGCAGACACGGCGCGAGTACTTTCCCGCTACCTCGACGCGGTGATGATCCGCCTACTCGACCATGAGATGGTCCGCGAGCTCGCCGACAATGCCGACATTCCCGTCATCAACGGTCTGACGAAAATGTCCCATCCCTGCCAGGTGATGGCGGACGTGATGACGTTCGAGGAAAGAAAGGGACCCATACGCGGGCGGACGGTCGCCTGGACGGGAGACGCCAATAACGTTCTTGCGTCATGGATTCATGCCGCGGCGCGGTTTGGATTCCGCCTCAGAGTCGCCACGCCCAGGGAGCTTGCACCTCGCGAGGGTCTTCACGATTGGGCAATGGGCGCGGGCGCCGCCGTCGAGTTCGGCGACGATCCCGAACGGGCGGTGGCCGGCGCGGACTGCGTCGTCACCGACGCGTGGGTTTCGATGGGCGACGAAGACGCGGTCAAGCGGCACAATCTGCTGCGCGCCTATCAGGTCAACGAGAGGCTGATGTCGCGCGCGGCCAAAGACGCGATCTTCATGCATTGCCTGCCTGCGCATCGCGGCGAGGAGGTGACGAACGAAATCATCGACGGTCCGCAATCGGCGGTGTTCGACGAAGCGGAGAACCGGCTACACGCGCAGAAGGCCATTCTCGCCTGGTGTCTCGCGTGAGCGTGGCCGAGCGGGATTACCGGCGCGCGCCGGCAGCCGATTTCGTTCTGCCGTTCGATCTGCCGCAGGCGGGCCTGCGCGGTCGATTGGTCAGGCTCGACGCCGTATCAACGCGGGCGCTCGAGGCGCAAGCCCTGCCCGAGCCTGCCGCGCGCGTCGCCGCGGAGATCTGCGTCCTCGGCACGCTCCTCGGTTCCGCACTCAAGCTCGACGGGCGGCTTACCGTGCAGACGAAGAGCGCCGGTCCGCTGGATCTGGTCGCCGCCGACTATTACGGCGCGGAGGCCGGCCGTCCCGCCGGAGTGCGCTCCTTTGCGCGGCTCGACGGGGAGCGTTTTTCTTCTCTCAGCGAAGTTCCGCCCTCGTTCGAGGCCATGGCGGGCGAGGGAGTCGTTGCGATCACGATCGAGCCGAGGCAGGGCGACCAGCGCTATCAGGGCATCGTCTCTTTGGCTCCGCAAAGCATAGCCGCCACTGCGGAGGCCTATTTCGCGCAGTCGGAACAATTGCCGACGGCGATCCGTCTCGCTGCCGCGCCCGTCTACGTGCCGGGGAAAGCCGGATCGCACTGGCTCGCCGGCGGGCTCATGCTGCAGGCCACGCCCGAGGGCCGCGTCGACGCGCATGATTGGGAACGCCTGGCCGCGTTTCTCGCGACGGTGGAGGACATGGAGTTGGTCGATGTCTCGCTGGCGGCAGAGACGCTTCTATGGCGCTTGTTCCATGAGGACGAAGTGCGCGTGCACCCGGCCGAAACCATCGCCTTCCGTTGCGATTGCGAGTCCGGACGCATCGCGTCGGTGCTGCGCTCCTATCCGCCTTCGCAGCGCGAAGGTCTGTCTGATCCCGACGGAATCGTTCGCGCGCGCTGCGAATTCTGCGGACGCGTCCACGAGATCGCGCCACTGGACCTCCAACAGCCCAACTGAGCGCCGCCTTTCTCTCAGTTCGAGGCCCCGATGGGGTGATCGGGGTACGGCCGCGCGCCGGCAAGCCCGGTCCAAAGCACCCGGTCGTACTGCTCGGCATCGATCCGGTCTTCGCTGCTCCAGTCGTAGCCGACCGTCTTCCGCGCCCACCACGCCGCGTCATGGGCGAAAGCGAATCCGGCATTGTCTGTGGAATTGGCGCGACGTTTTGGAATCGGCAGGGCGCTCGCGCGCAAGGCTTCCGATGGCTTGGCTGAAAAATCCCACTTCTTCTGCTTGAGATCGAAAACATCTGCCATCGGCCGCTGAGCGGCGTCGTAGATGGACAAAGGCTGAATGCCGAGTACGTCTTCGATCGTGCGCAGCATGTTCACCGTCGAAAAACGTGCAGACACGACCTGGCGTTGCCGAACAAAAGGACCCGCGACGAAAGCCGTGCTTCGATGTGCATCGACGTGATCTGGTCCGTCCTGCGCGTCGTCTTCGACGACAAAGATGAGCGTGGAATTGCGGTAGGGGCTCTTTGAAACCGCTTCGACAAGGCGGCCCACCGCGTAATCATTGTCGGCCACCTGCGCTTCCGGCGTGTCGATGCCGTCGATCGCGTGGGCGAAATCGCCGGTGTGGTCGGTCATGAAGCGGACCAGCGAGAGGTTCGGCAGGTTTCTGTGCGCGACGAATTGCCGGAATTCGCGCTCCCATTCGCGCTCCCGGTAGAAGTCCGGCAGCTTGAGGTCGAAGCCGCGAAAATACGGATCCGTTCGGCCCGTCAGCGCCGTGTCGGCCGCATAGGCAATGACGGTTTTTGTCGAAGCCGGGTCGCGCAGGACGGGCAGCGGATGCGGATCGTCTTGCTCGTAGCGCTCCGTATCGCAGTGAAATCCATAATTGCGCACCGAAAGGCCCGCTTTGATCGCTGCATCCCAGAGGTGACCGTGACCCGCCACGCCATCGGCACTGTCGGGCGCCGCGACATCCGCAGGTCCTGGCAGCAGGTCCGGATCATCGGGTGTTGCCTCGTTTGCAGCGCGGCGATCTGCCGGCGCCGCGAGCGCGACATTGATGTTCCGGTTGGTGCCTTCGACATCGTAGCTCTGGCCCCGCTCGGCATATTGCAGAGGAATCGATCTGACGCCCACATCGGTTTCGCGGGCCGCCGTGCTCCATGGCCAGCCATTGCCGCTCACCTCGCCCGTGTCGAAGAAATTGTCGAGCGTCACGAAACGCCTGGCGAGAGCGTGCTGGTTGGGCGTAATTGCGGCGCCGAAGAGAGCAAGATCGGCATCGCCGTTGCCGCGGCCCAGGTCTCCCAGGACCTGATCGTAGGTTCGGTTTTCCTTGACGATGTAGATCACGTGATGGATGCGTCGCCGCAGCGCGGCCATCAGAGTCTCGTCATTCGCATCCGGGTGTTCGCGAAAGCCATTGTTGGCAGCAACGGTTGCGGTGAGCGCGGGATAATCCTCGGCGCGCGGCGCGGGAAGAGAAAGAAAGCCTGCTTTCGAAAGCTGCAGAATGTAACCATTGCGAGCCAGGCACGCCGCAGTGCGGGAACGCACCGGGCTCGCATGCGAGCAGCCGTTTGGGTGGGGGCCGGTTTCGCTGCGGGCATTGACGACGTAAAGCATGGCGCCCGCTGCGGCGACGCCGGTGGGATACCAGCCCGTCGGCACCAAAGCTGCGACATGGTGAGGCGAAGCGCCGTCCAGGGGAATGATGGCCAGAGCGTTCAACCCGCCATCGGTCGCATAGAGCGTATTTCCGTCCGGTGACAGCGCCAGACTGTTTGGCGAGGCGCCGCGAAACTTCTGCGCCCCGGAAAACGTCGCGCCGGGGCCGGCCGCGTCGATTGTCTCGCGGACGGTGTCGGTTGCGGTATCGACGACCGCGACGAGATCGGAATTGTCGGCCGCCACAAAGAGGAGGCTTCCATCGGCGTTCAGGACCATCCGATTGGGCGTTCCCGAAACCTTGATGCGGGAGACTACGCGCGGCACGGTCGAAGCCAGGTCGACGGCAACGATCTCGCGATCGCGCTGGCTGGAGACATAGGCCTTGTCGTTGCCCCTGATCGCGACCCAATCGGGATATTCTCCGCCCGCAGTGCCCGATTTTGCCGGATCGCTTTTCCCCGGACGAAGATCGAGTTCGCCCGTCACGAGTCGCTTTCGCGCATCTACGATCGTGATGGCGTCGTTCTGGCGGTCTGCGATGACGATCTTTCCGCCGTCGGCCGAGACGGCCAATCCGGCCGCGCTTGGCTTCATGCCAATCCCCAGGCCACGCGCGTGCCCAAGCGCAACGGGGGGACCATCTTCGGCCCACTTCCCGTCCTTGCGCGCAAAAATGTGCAGGTCGTCGTCGACGCCGCCTGACACGTAGAGGTTCACGTCATCGGCAGAGAATGCGATTCCGGAATCCGTATTGGGAATCTGCAATATCTGTGTCTGCCGCGGCGTTCCGCCGGCGATGTCGAAGAAAAAAACATACTCGTTGGAGGCCGCAGGATCGACACGGCCGCGAGGACCGGAGACTCGATTGAAGCCGCTGGTCAGGATTGCAAGTGTCTTTCTATCATGGGTCGCGATGACGGTTGCCGCCTGACCTGCTCGATGATCGGGATAGGCGGCGAGACCCGGATCCAAATCCTGGAACAGAGAACCGTTCGCCTCCCGCGGCGTCAGAAACTGACCGGTCGGAATCCACTGCGGAGCGGAAGCCTGGCCGCCGGACGCTGGCTGCGCAAACAGCATGAGCGGCAGGAGGATGGGCCAGAGACGCTTGTGGAGCGGTGCGATCACGGAAGTTTCTCCCCCGGTGGATATTGATCCCAAAGCATGCCTTTCCCACGACGGTCGAGTCGACCATCGTAAGCTCATAATTTTCTTGCTTTCTGGCCCCACTTTGATTTATTAATAAGTCGTTAAGAAATTAATCCGGCGATTTGGGCGGCAAGCTCCGACGACCGGCGGTGGGGCTGAGAGCATTTGTGTGTCGGCAGCGGGGGCGCAAAGGCGCGACCCTTTGCAAAAGGGCAGTATGCTTGCGTATGAGGAGTTGCAGGGCTCGCGGGGCCGGGAAATCCGGTATCGGCCGCCGCGCTATCAGGCGCGCAGCCTGTTTCCCAACACGCCTCCGCGGCTCCGCGTGGGCGCGAAAGCCTACCAGATCCACAATGTCAGCCTTGGCGGCGTCGCGGCGATTGCCAAAGAAGCCCGCGACGACGAGTTGAGCGTCGGCGATGCGGTCAAATTAACCATCCAGCAATCGGGCCTTCCGATCTTCGAATCGGACGCGAAAGTCCGCTGGGTCGAAAAAACAATCTTCGGCTCGAAAATCGCCTTCGGCTTTGTCGACAGCTTCCTCGAGATCGACAAGCTCATCAATCGCAACCTGCAGGCCCAGATCGCCACGCGCTCGTCACTCGCGCGTTCGGCAGCGCTCGTGCCGCAGGATTACCGCGCCTTCTGCGCGGACGTGTTGACGCTGCTCAGAGGCTATCGCGCGGTGCTCGACGCAAATTTGTCGGTGCCGCCGGAATTCACCCGCAATTTTGACCATGCGAGCGTGTTCGAAGCCTGCGAGGCGCGGCTTGTGCAGGAATGGCGCGCTCTGTGGCGCACGGGCAACGACATCGTGCGGGGCTTGATGGGAGAGCGCGAGAGACGCGACGCGGTGAAGGAATATACCGAACTTGCTCTGACGCCGGAGCTTCGGGGGGGCGCCATCTGGGACCGTTCCTATGCGAAGCCCATGGGTTATCCCGGTGACTTCGGCATCATGAATCAGGTCTATGACTGGCAACGTGTCGGCAGCAATGCCTATGAGATGCTCCTGCATCGACTCGGCCTTGAAGTCGCCGAATGCATCAAGACACGTATGGAAGTCGTGCGCGCCGATATCGGAGATGCGGTCGCCGCGAAAGGCGCGGAGCGCACGACGCGAGTCCTCAGTCTGGGATGCGGATCGGCGCGCGAAGTCGAGACCTGGCTCGCCAAGAGCCGCGCCATGCCGCCTCGCGTGGAATTCACCCTGATCGATCAGGAACAACAGGCGCTCGACTATGCCTACCGCGCCGCCTATCCCCACATTGTCCATAACGAGGGCCGCTGCCGGATCAACTGTCTGCACATGTCGTTCACCGATGTGTTGCGGGGAACCAGCGGACTGCAGACTCTGCCGCCGCAGGACCTGATCTACTCGGTGGGCCTCATCGACTATCTCACCGACCGGCGTGCGGCGAGCCTGGTGCGCCGTCTTTACGATCTGGTGGCCCCGGGCGGGCTGCTGATCATTGGCAACATGAATGAGATGCCGCAGAGCAATCTCTGGCCGATGGAGTTCATCACCGACTGGTCGCTATATTATCGCAACGAAGCCCAGATGCTGGCCTGGACCGAAGGTCTCGATCCAGCGGGCGTGCGCACGGCCACCGAGCCCACGGGGCGTGTGCGTCTTCTCTACGTCGCCAAGCGCTGAATCACACAGCCTGCCTCGCAGGTTCCCCGTATGTGCGCGAGATCATGCGGCTCGCCGGCAGCCGGACCAGCACGCGCGTGCCTTTGTCGACTTCGCTTTCGAGCCTGATGCTGCCGCCATGGAGCTCCGCGATTTTTTTGGCGAATGGCAGACCGAGCCCGGTACCCCCGTATCGGCGCGACAACGCGCCCTCGACCTGCTCGAACGGGCGCAGCACGCGCTCGAGGTGTTCGTCCGGGATTCCGACGCCGGTATCGACGACCTGGATCTGGATGCCTTCGTTCTCGCTGGCCTGCAGCGTGATTGAAGCGCTGCCTCCCGGCGGCGTGAACTTTACGGCATTGCTGACGAGATTGAGCATCAGCTGGCGCATCAGTCTTTCGTCCACAAACGCGCACACGCCGTGCTCGGGCATGTCGAGCATGAGCTTCACCCCGCCTTCGTCGGCGCGGGTGCGGCACATCTGCACGCAGCTTTGCAGACTCTCGTCCAGATAAACATCGTCCTCCTTCAATTCGAGCTTGCCGGCTTCTGCCTTGGCCAGGTCGAGAATGTCGTTGATGATGGCAAGCAGATGCATCCCGCTGGTGTTGATGTCGGCGACGTATTCGTGATAGCGCTCGCTGCCCAGCGATCCGAACAGCTGCTTCCTCAGGACGTCGGAAAATCCGATGATGGCATTGAGCGGCGTTCTGAGTTCGTGGCTCATCGTGGCGAGAAATTCGCTCTTCGACCTGTTGGCCTTGTCGGCCTCGATCAGCAGTGTACTCAGCGTTAGGTTCTTTGTTTCTATGATTTTCTGGCTCACATACTGCTTGCGCACGTAAAGCTCCTGATAGTAGCCGGAGAAGAGACCGACACCGGCTGCCATCATCAGGAAGAAGTTGTTGCTGATGTAAGTTGGAAATGGAATCGGATTGATAAACGCAGAAGGGATTTGATACGCGATCAGGAGAATTAGCGAGAGCATGGCAGACAGGGAAAATCGCAATCGGATGAGGCTTGAGCTGTAGATGACGCACATGACCAGGCCGGCATAGTATTGGGCATTATAGGGCGGCGGCATGATTGCCGTCATGATCAAGACACTCAGGCTGCTCGTTACCAGATTGCACGCGAGCGCAAACTGTCCGATCCGGACGAAAATCGGAAAGAACGTCAGTATGAAGACGGTCACAAGAACCGGGGTGCCCAGTGTGAAGCGAATTAAGAGAAGGACGGGGAATATTTTGCCGCCCACGATCCAGTCGAGCAGCCCGAACGAGGCGAAAAGCATCGTACCGGCAAACACGTATATGCGAATGGTGCCGATCGAACTCTGCAGCAACTCGCGTTCGAACGTCCTCTCGGTCTGAGGATCGCGGAAGCGAAGCCAAATCCTGTCGAGTTCGTACTCTGAATACGGAGTCGCGGTCTGTTTCGCGGTAGGCTGACGCATCTTCCGGCTCGATAGCCACGGTGTAGCTGCACACCCATGCTCTCGCAGTTAGGTAAAAATTTGCGTAACCCGTTGACCGTTTGCGCTTTTCCCCCGCTATCGTGAACGTCCGCCTAAGGGAAGACGCGAACGCTTAACCATGTTGGTTGGGAATCGAGTACGCAGAATTCGCTTCAGGCGCTGGTCGCCTGAGCCGGCTGCGGTGCACTGGCCCTTTCAGCCTTGGCGATCACCGCGCGATCGTCTTTCCGCCAGGGGTGAAATCCCGGCAGATACCAGCTGAGGTAGGGCCCGATGACGTGACCTACCGCGCCTGGCGCGACAAAGACGAACTTCAGAAAACGGACCCAAGTGGCGGCCGACGCGATGCCGTCCTGACGGAAAAAGTCAGCCACGGCGAAGAGGAAGAAATCGAACAAGAGAACCGTGCATGAAACCATGACCGAGGCCCGCAGGAGCCAACGCGCCGGAGGTGAAAGCGATTGAGCCGCCAGCATGAAGGTGTCGAACGCGACCGCCTTGTGCTCGACTTCTTCCCCCGCATGCCACAACATCAAACGCTGGATTTCTGCGGGCGCCGATCCAAGGTGCCGCGGATCGTCGATCACTTCATAAGAAAGGATCGCGGTGAAGTGCTCGAGCGCGGCTACGGATGCAGCCTGTCTGAGCGGAGTGAGCGAGCGCGCCCAATCAAGCCGCTTCTTCAGAAACGCGTCGATTCTCGTGAGATCGTAGCCATTGCATATCGAGTCACGGTTGAATGTCACGTGTTCACGCGAATGCATGGACTCCTGGGCGATGAAGGCCGTGATCTCCTTCTGAAGCTGCGGTCCCGCGCGGTCGCGATAGCGCAGCAGCGCTTCGATGAAATACCGCTCAACTGTCGGAAAAGACGCGGAGAAGGCATTGTAATAGGCGGTGGCGATCGGATCGTTGCCAACCCACCAGCGTGGGTTCTGCGTACCGCAATGGAAGCTCCGATCGCGCGGGCGGATAACCAGGTCGGCGGGTGTCTTCCTGTTAGTCGCCAAAGGCCAAACCTTAACGGTATCGAACCTTTATCTGTCTTATCCGGTAGAGTGTCAAATACGGTGAAGACTCGGCGTGGCCGGCGCCGTTACGTGTTCGCGTGCATCGCGCAATCGGCAGCCCAGGTGGCCGCCGTCGGCGTTCCTTCGAAATCGGTCCAACACATGCGATTGAAATCGAACAATTTGCATGCGGTATATATTTTCCGGTATTCGCCGATGGAAAGAGTGTATTCGCGCATGTCCGCGCCGAACGCTCCCTTGAGCTTTTCCTGCGCCGGCGGGAGAGCGTAAACGGGTAACGAAACATCGGCGTGATGAGCGGTATGGGCCAGGGCGTCCGAGTAGAGCGGGATCAGAAACCGTGGCAGTTTCACATGGACGGTGCAGCGCACGTTGCCGCGATGGAAGCTCCAATTGTTTTCGTCCCGAAACCAGGGAATCGCGGGATGGGTGTGATTAAGATAGATCGTGACCGCCATCATGTAGTTCCAAACGGCGAACGGTATGGCCCACCCCATCACCAGCGTCAGCCATAACGGGCGCGCTGGCGCTAGAGCCTCTCCCATCGTTCCGATGCCGAACAGCATCAACGCCACTCCCGTCACGGCAAAGAGACAGTCCGGCAAATGACGTTTCCATTCCGCGCGGGTATCGCGCGCCAGTGGAAGCAGCATTCTGTGAAACCAGAATTCGCCGTAATAGTAGAAGAGCGGACCGAAGGGCCCGCGATAGAGCCGCTCGGTCGCTCGCCTGAGAGGCGAGGCGGCATCGTACTCCGCCTTGCTCATCGGCGCCCACACGCGGTCGACGCCTTTGAGATTGGTGCGCCGGTGATGTTCGTTGTGCGTTCGACGCCACAGGCTCGCCGAATGCGCGCAGGGAATGAAAGCAAATCGCGCGAGCCACAGGTTCCATGCCCGCTGCGGCACCAAGCTGCCGTGGCTGCCGTCATGGCCGACGATGAACATCAGGGCAATGAAGACGCCGTTCGCGACGGCAAAGAGAATATTGACGGGGAGAGGAAAGCTCGAAACGGCGCCGACAAGCGTTGCAAGATAGAGCAGCGAATGAACGGCGAAGATGCCGAGTCCGCGTTCGAGTGAGCGCGGATCCGCAATGCACGATGCGCTGTCCCGCTGATCTGGTGCGGCGGTCGTGGCTGCGGCATCCATTGTGGCGGAATCCGGGAAAACGTGAATCGGTACGTAAACTTGCACGATCTCATTTGAACAAACTGTTAAAAAATGTCCCGGAGGCCCGTACTCGCGTCCTATGGACACCATAATAAATACGCGCGTGTCTTAGTGTTTTGCTAAGGGAATTATATAGATGACTCCCTTAGCGGTCGAAGTCAGCGACCGAACGGCCCGCTCATAAGCTTTTCCATTGCGGTCATTGCGGCCTTGGCAGCTTTTTGTGCCCTCTCGATGTGGCGCGGCGGAAGCACAAACCGGCCTCCAACGATGATCATGGGCGCATCCAGCGGCGCGCACATTTCTGGTCGCATGCCTTCTCTGGAGCGCACAATATCGGTCGGCAGTTCGGTTATGACCGCCAATGACCCGATAAGGTCCGCCTTTCTGAATATCTCGATCAACGGCTCCGCCGTTCGCGCCCTACCGCCGTCGAATCCCTTTGGATCGAATATGAATGTTCCAAAGCTATGGACATCGGCAGCGCGTGCGTACATGGCAACGGCTATCCCGGCAGCAAAAAAGGCGTCTCTAATCTCGCCAGCAAACCACCGCGTTTCCCCATCCGTTTCATATGCAATGCTTATTATCTCGAATTTCTCTTTGAGTGTTTGGATAAAGTCCCATTGTTCTTGGTTCAGCTCTCTCGGCAATAACTTTGTTTCTAGTTCTGCGCGCGCCAAGTCAGCCTTCGCAGCGCGTTCATTCGCGGCAGAAACCCGTTCCTCAGACAACCGTTGCAATTCTTCCGCATCTGCCTTTGTCGCGCCACCCCATATAGCTTCGTCAGCGCACCCCGCAAACACAAGAATATTTGCGAAGACAAGGCTGACAGTTTCATACCACGGGGCATTCTTTGAGAATGCTAGTAATAACGTAATCTCTAAAAACAATCCTGCCAACAAAATGCGTTCGGACCATACCTCTCGCGTCGCGTTACGCGAGAGGCTGCGTTTCAAAGGCGCGTCGTTCATCGCCATTTATCGGATTTACCTAGAGAAGCGAAAATACCGCCGCGGAACCCTGATCTTTATAGTCATCGCTAATGCGGTAACGCTGGCCATTATCTTATGGAATGCGCTGCGATGACTGCTAATGGGATTGTGGGTTTCGAACGCGCTGTTTCGTCGCCTCTTTTATCAGCTTCTTTATTTTCTTCTTCCGTTTCTTCGCGCCCTCAGTTTTTGCCTTCGGATGGTAGGCGAGAATTACATCGGCAATCGCGTCTAATACCGGCGGAGGCTTTGAGCCGCTCATTGGATCAGCGCCTTGTAAGTGAGCCGCTTGCCCTTCGTGCCCGCGACGAAGCTATCCAGCCGCTGCATCGTATGTCGCTCGACGTTGCCGTCATTCAAGCGGAAGGCGAACTCGTCAACGTAGCGGTGCAGATGCTTCTTGCTGACGTGATGATATACGCCGATCAAGCCGCGCTTCAGAACCGCGAATACACTCTCGACGCCGTTGGTCGTTATATCGTCGCGAACATATTCTCCGGCGCTGTGATTGACGGAAGCGTGTTTGAATGTTTTTCCCGAAATACCGGAATAGACACTCGCGTCATCGGTATTGAGTATCGATCCGACTTCGACGTGCTGCTGAATTTTGCCGTGGATTGTTTCTTTGTTAGTTTCCTCAATCGGCATTGCAACGGTCTTGCCGCCGCGTTCGCGCATCGCCAGTACCGCAGTCTTGCCGACCGTGCCGCGTCCCAGCTTCAGCTTCTTGTGCTCATGCTTGTTCTTTTCGATCCCTCCGACATAAGTCTCGTCAATCTCGACGATCCCCTGAAGCTTCGTCAGATCGTCGCCGCACGCTTCGCGAAGGCGCCCAAGAACAAACCAAGCCGACTTCTGCGTGATCCCGATTTCCTTCGCCAGTTGCATGGACGAAATGCCCTTGCGCGCTGTGACGAGCAGATACATCGCGTAAATCCACTTGTGCAGTGGAACATGCGACCGCTCGAATATCGTGCCGGTCCTTACCGTGAAGTCCTCCTTGCACTGGTTACAGCGGTAGTACCCGCCAGCGCGCGCCGTGATCCGTTCGCCAAGCCCGCATACCGGGCACGTCGGACCCTTCGGCCAGAGCCGCGCCTCAAGGTAAACGCGAGCCGTCTCTTGGTCCGGGAACATCGCGAACAACTCAAAGGTGGAAATCGTGCTTTTCGACATGACCAAACCCTCGCTTCAGGGCCAAAATCTAGCCCAAACCGGCGAGGGAGTCAAGTATATAATTCCCTTTGCTAACCGTTCGATTGCACTGCGCAAAGCATGCCCGGCTTCATGATAATGGCTCCACGCTTTGCTCGCCGCGATCAGCTTCGGCGCCGTGCGGATCGTAAAGCGTTTGGGGTCGAGTCCGGATTTCACGGACGACCAGGCGAGCGGCATGGAAACCGGTGCGCCAGGCCTTGCGCGGGGCGAAAGCGGCGCCACGGCGGTCGCCGTCCGGTCGTTGCGCAGATAGTCGAGGAAGATGCGCCCGCGGCGCTCCTTCTTCGCCATATTGAGGACATAGAGCTTGGGGCTGTCCTGGGCCATCTGTGCACACACCTCGCGCGCAAACGCCTTGGCTTCGGGCCAACCAGTTCCCTTGGCGGCGCGCGCAAGCGGGGTCACCACGTGAAGACCTTTGCCTCCGGTCGTCTTGCAAAAGGCGACGAGGCCAA
This sequence comes from Alphaproteobacteria bacterium, assembly GCA_003131925.1. Classification (GTDB taxonomy): domain Bacteria; phylum Pseudomonadota; class Alphaproteobacteria; order Micropepsales; family Micropepsaceae; genus Rhizomicrobium. The sequence goes on from PKWC01000111.1 coordinate 16,562, forward strand.
GCTTTTCGAGCCGTTCCTTGATCTCGAGTGCCGCTGCGATGACGGCCTTGAACGCGACGCTCGGATCGGGATCGAGATCGAAAACGAGCCGCCCCGGCACATCGGGCCGGCCTGTGGCACAATTCCACGGATGCAATTCGACGGCCGCCAGCTGCGCCGCCGCGGCGAGAGCTTCGATGCGGTTGATCTCGAGATAGGGTTGGCGATCGCCTGATACCGTGACTTCATCGAGCAGGCTCGACATTCCTTTCATCGCGTGGCGCTGAAAGAAGTGCTGTCCCTCGATGCCGTCTGGCGCGCGCACGATGGAGCAGGGTCGCCCCGTGATATGCGGCATGAGCCATTCGCCCACGCTTTCGAAATAATGCGCGAGGTCAAGCTTGGTGAACGCGCGCTCTTTTCCTTCGGCAGGCCACAGCGGCTTGTCGGGGTGCGATATGGCGACGTTCATCACCCGGGGTTCACCGGAACGCGCGGGGCCTGCCGCGCGCGACTTCCGCGACATGGGTTCCGCGAGCTTAGCGTCCGCGGGCTTTGACGCGCGCTCCGCTCTGACTTCACGCGCCGGTTTGTCTTCTCGCAGACCCTTGTACGAAGCTTGGCGCACCTGTCCGTCTCCCGTCCATCCCGCGAACTCGATCTCGGCGACGAGCTCCGGTTTGACCCAATGCATATTTGGTCCAGGTCGCAGGGCATCGTCGTCGGCAAACGGGCTTTTCTTGCTGGCGAGCGTCTTAAGCCGCTTCACCAGAGGTTCGAGCTTTTCGCGCGAAAAACCCGTGCCGACGCGGCCGACAGAGACGAGTTGCCTGCCGCGATAGACGCCGGCCAGCAAAGAACGGAACTGCCCGTTCGTATCCGTCCAGCCGCCGATCACCACTTCATGTCCGCCGCGGCATTTCGTTTTCGTCCACTGGCCGGCGCGCCCTGACAGGTAGGGATCCGAAAGACGCTTCGAGACGATGCCCTCGAGCGACATGCGGCAGGCCGACCGGACGACCGCGTCTCCGGCGCCTCGCAAATGCTCGACATAGCGAATCTGGCCGCGGGAATTTTTCCCGAGAAGTTCCTGCAGGCGCGACTTGCGGTTTTCGAGCGAGAGGCCGCGCAGATCATCGCGTCCTGCGAACAACAGATCGAACGCAAAATAGATCAGACGCTCGCTTCTGCCTTCGGAGAGCGCGGCCTGAAGAGCGGCGAAATCGGGTAAACCGCGATCGTCCAGAGCAACCACTTCTCCGTCGATGATGCAATCGGGAAGGCGCGCGGCTGATTCTGCGACGGCTTCGAATTTCCCAGTCCAGTCGAGGCCCTTACGCGTGCGAAGGGCGGCTTCGCCATGCTCGACGCGCAATTGGATCCGGTAGCCGTCGAACTTGACTTCGCGCACCCAGTCCGCACCCGAAGGCGCGCGCTCGGAAACTGTGCAGAGTTGAGGCGCGATGAATTGGGGCATGCGCGAAGCTATGCGTGCCGGCACAGGCTTCGCCTTGCTTGCCGGCGTCGCAGCCCGCTTCGCCATTTCGCGCGGCGCCCCGGCCGAGCGCCACACTGCGTCGGCCTTGGCGGATTTGCGCGACTTGCGCATGAAGGGCACCGGTCCTCGTCCTTTTCCTGCGGCAATCGCCGCCATCGTGCGGCCCGACGCGACCGAGCGGTCCTTTGCAAGCAGCGCATCGCGGTCGTTGTCGTGCTCGGTGCCGTCGCGGTGCTTGATGAGAAGCCAGTTGTTCCGGCCCCTCTCCTTCTGGCGCATGCGCACCAGAACCCAACCACCTTCGAGCTTCTTTCCCGCAAGCACGAATTTGAGATCACCCTTCCCAAGTTGCGTCTCGGCACTCGCTGTGCCTTCCGGCGCCCAATAGCCGCGGTCCCACAGCATAACGGTCCCGCCGCCATATTGACCTTTCGGAATCGTACCCTCGAAATCGCCATAGTCGAGCGGATGGTCCTCGACCTCGACCGCAAGCCTGCGCTCACGGGGATCGAGTGATGGCCCTTTCGTCACCGCCCAAGATTTGAAAACCCCGTCCAGCTCGAGCCGGAAGTCGTAGTGCAGGCGGCGCGCATCGTGCTTCTGGACGACGAAACGCACCTGTTGCGAAGCTGCAACCTTCGCATCGCCGCTCGGTTCGGCGGTCTGCGAGAAATCGCGCTTGGCCTTGTATTTGGTGAGCTTCTTCGGCATCGGCGGCTCTCCGGACAAAGCCGCAATGCCCGGCGGCGTCCGGAGGTTCCGTGCGCGTGGGACCGTATGAAAGATTCAGCGCAGAGGACGCAGAGGTTGCGGGCCACCTTCGCTAAAGCTACGGCGAGTCAGGCGGCTCATTTGGTCCGCCGAAGCCTTGGCGTAGGCGGAAGAACGCCGAGGAAAATCGCGCGGATCAGTTCGGTTTCTACCGATTGGCGGCGACGATCAGCGCGTGACCGGCTCTGTGTCTGAGGCGCATGGACAGGCTCGCGAGAGAGGGCGTGCCTGCTGCTTCGGCCACGAGCGTAACAAGGCGTGTATTGGCTTCAGGGTTCGCAGCCAGGGCGCCGTCGGATTTCGGAGCGGCCGCAATCATCCTGGCAACTTCGTTTGCGTCGAAGCCACCGCCGGTCGTTACCTCGACCATATCGAGGCTGGGAATCACCGTGATGCGCTGTCCGAATGAGCCATTGGCCTCGAAATCCACCGGGGTATGGCCGGGATAAAGCCACATGCCATATCCGTATTCGATGCCGGGCTGCACGCTCGCATGGCTCGTTAGCGCCTCGGCAAGATATTCTGCCGGCACCACCTGCCTGTTCCCCCACCTCCCATTGTGCAGCCAGAGATAGCCGAGCTTCGCCATGTCGCGGGGCTGAAGCATGAGATCGCCCCAGCCATGCGATACGCGGTCCCCGTCGGTGGACCACGACACGCGCGTGATGCCGAGTGGCGCGAACAGTTCCCGGCGGGCGAATTCGAATGCGCTCGTGCCCGTTGTCTTCGTGAGTACGGCGGACACCACTTCGCTGTTGCCGCCGCAATAATCGAAAACGGTGCCGGGATCGGCTTCGATCGGCCGGTCCAGCATGAAAGCCGCAAGGTGGCGGCTGCGCAGCATCTGCTGCAGCAGGGATTCGCCTCCGTCGGGGCGGCAATCGAGCCCGGAGGTCATGCTCAGGAGATGGGCGAGGGTGATCTGCGGCTTCCGCGGATCGTCGCCCGTTCCCGCAGACAGGAGCGCATACACCGGCGTATCGACGCCGGGGAGTTCGTGCGTGGCCTGGGCGATGCCGACAAGCATGGAGGTGACGCTTTTCGTCACCGAATAGACATTGTGCGTCCTGCCATCGGCGAAGGGACGGAAATAGCTGTCCAGCACGATCCTGCCGTGACGCACGATCAGCAGGCTGTGAATGGGTATCCGGTGCGCATGGATTTGGACGAGGGCGTTGGCCAGAGTTGCAGAGTCGATACCCTGGGCCTCGGGCGTGGAGACTGGCCAGCCGTCGGTCGGCCAGGAGATATCGTCGCCTGCGTTGGATAGCGGGACCGCCGCGATGGCGGCGCGCGGGTCCACCGACGCGAGACGTTGAAGCGCGGAAGCTTCCGAACCGGCCGCCGGCAGGGCGTTGGCGAGCAAACCCGCAACGAGCGCGGCGCACGACCACAACGCGCGCGCGCGAGGCGGCGCACGACATCCTCTCGTCGGCATGGTGTCCCTTCGAATTCGCCCTTTCGGGCGGTACCCAGCGTCGCGGCCGCGAGAACAACGTCGTGGCGACCGCTGCAATCGGTTTTAGGGCCGCGCGCTTTACCGATGGTGAAAAAATTGGTTCGAAGGCGCTCGTAACGCGGTAAAAAATTCCTTGCCGCGCTGAGGCTAGCCGAAACGCAGCGCCCCGTTGCGCGCGCAAATGGTTCACGCGGAGCCGCGGAGGTCGCGGAGAAGAGTAAGTGAACCACAGAGGCACGGAGGACACGGAGAAAAAGGATCGCGCGGGATGGTCGGGTTTAACCCGACCACGTGTGCGCGCAAAGTCTTCCTCAGTGCCCTCTGTGTTGAATCTCTTTTTTCCGCGAGCTCCGCGTCTCCGCGTGCCCACTCTTGATTCTGTTCACTGATTCCCGGACGGAGCCGGCGGCCAGCGTCAAGCCCGCAATGGACGTGCCCCTCGTGACATAAGGCGGACTTACGATCGGGGCGGAAAAGAACACTCCCTTCACGCGGGAGTACGTCGAGTGCGTGGTGAAGGTAGATGTTGTATCGCAAACGACGGCAAAATTCGTACTCGCGAATGCGAATCGCAGGCCACAAGAAATGCGATGAGGACCAGCGGCTGCAGATTGTCCCAAGCGGCCTCAAAAAGTTGCGCGCAGTCCGATCCACATGGCAAGAGGCGCAGCCGGGACGATGAAGCGCGGGTTGGTGAACTGCGGAAATGTGGCGTGACCGGTGGGATCGCCATAGAGGCCGAATGTCGCGTAGTGCCGGTCGAAGATATTCTCGCCTTCGAGATAAAGCTGGAACCGTGACGACAGCTGATAATCCGCCTCCGCATTGAAGGTGACGTAGCCGGGCAGCGGTGACTGGATATTAGCTTCGTCTCCGCGGAGATATTGCGAAGATTCCGCGTGTGCGCCGAGGACGAGACGCAGCGCGGGTGACGCCGCATAAGCCAGTGAAAGCTTGGCGGTGGAGCGTGGAATGTTCGCCAGGCGGTCGCCGGGTTTGACGAGGATATTCCCGTTTGCGTCTGCGGCAGGATTATTGGGGCTCTGCTCTGCAAATGCCGACTCGAAGGTTGCATTCACATAGCCGTAACTTGCGCGGAGATCGAAGCGCTCCCATTTGGCAACGGCGGCAATTTCCGCCCCCAGCCGTTGCGTCGTGCCGACATTCGCAAAATAGCCCGAGCCGATGGAGGGTCCGGAGCTTTCGAAAAGAATGTCGTCCTGGTTCCGGGTTCCGTAGATATCTGCGGACCAGTCCACCGAGACGACATCGAACCCGGTTTGACCCTTCGCGCCCATCTCCAGCGTTCGCGCGATGACCTGGCGCAAGGGCGGATCGGAAATGAAGCTGAGGGGGAAAAGACAAGGCTGCGCAGAATTGGCGCAACTGAGTTCCGCGGGCGTCGGAGTCCGGCTCGACTGTTCGAATTCGGCGTAGGCGGCTACTCCATCAGAAAACACCCAGCTCAACTCGGCAGCCGGGTTCAAGCCGGCATAGGCGTGACCGCCGGTGAGGGATGTCCCCAGCCGGTCTCTCAGATCGATGCGGTCCAATTGGAAACGGGCAGAAAGTTCGAGCGAGAGCGCGGCCGTAAGCGCGATCGTGTCCTGGGCGAACAGACCCTCATCGAAGGAGACGGCGCCCAGGCGGACATTCCAGTCGGGGCCGCCAAGATCGATTCCGATCGGTTGGGCCGTACTGCCGCCGTTCTGGAGAGTCAGATTGCCGAGCGCAGTGGTGGACCCAAATCCGGTCGTGGCGTAGTCGAACGAGTCGCCCAGGACAATTGAATTGCTGCGTCCCAGCAAAGAGCCGGAATGATCGACCTCCAGAGTTGCGCCGATCGCCGTCGTGGCGATCGTCTCCGCGCCTACAGTTCCGACTCCGCCGAGTTTCGAGGGAATCGGCACACCTGAGGTGGTTTGGAGCGGATCGCCGTTGCTGTCGCACAGGATCGAGGGTTGGCCGGCGCAAGCCGAGAAGCCGGAAGCCTGCCCGTTTGCCGTCTGGATATGCGTTGCGCGTAGCCAGGAATTGCCGCGCAATATCGTCTGCACATCGAAATCGTATTCGCCGCGGGTCTGCAGGAGCAAGTCCGCATTGCGTGCCGTGTCGGGAATGGCGAATGCGGCATGGACGTTGTCCTGCACCGGCACCGCGCCGTTCTCGTTGAGGAGATCGCTCGCCAAGGCAAGATCGACGCCGAAGCTTGCCTTCTGCGAACGCAGCGCGAAATCGCCGTAAGCCTGGTACAGCTTCGATGCGGAACTCCGCCGCCAGCCCGAATCGTCCACTGCGGAGACGCCAACGTAAAAGGCGTGGCTGTCCGTATGATCCGCCATCTGTGCGACCGCAAGCGCGCGGCCGAAGGAACCGCCCGCCACATTGAGCTGCACGCCGGATGAGCTGTCGAAGCCGGGCTTCATGTCGAACACGATCGCGCCGCCCAGGGCATTGAGGCCAAAGAGCGGATCGGAGCCTGGAACCACATCGACGCGGGCGATGGCGAACGATGGCATCAGGTCCCAGAGCACCGTATCGCCGAAGCGCTGATTGATGCGGGTACCGTTCTGATAGACCGCAAGCCCTTCCGGCGTGCCGAGGACGGGCGAGGCGTCGAAGCCGCGGAAGTAAAGGTCTTCCTGAAAGGGCGAAGATTCCGTGTCGGAAAGGAAAACCGACGCGACCTGATCGTTCACGAGGTCGGATGCCGTAAGGGCATGCGAAGAGGCAACTTCGTCCGGGCCAATCTGGCGCGCGTCCGCCGGTGACGTTCCGATGACCAGCACGCTCTCGACGTCATCGCCCGCCTGCGCCGCAGTGACGTTGAAGACGGCAACCGACCCCGACAGCAGGACAAGACAGAACTGCGCACGCAATCGGGAGTTCGCTCTTAAGGGTCCAGGCGCCCGGTAAGGGAACGGAGCACCGTTTCGGTGCCGTCCGGCGCGAGCTTGATTACGACACCATAACTTCGAGCGCCGCCGTTCGCGGTCGCGCCGCGGAGGTTGCCCGCTGTGTCCTGGATCAGGCCAGGGAGGGGATCAGCGCCGGAGCTTCCGCCGGGGAAGGCGTAGAGAGCGCGAAAGCTTGTTGCGTGAGCGCCGCCAATTGGAACACCCATGATGAGTGCGGTAACCAGCAATCCACCCGCCAATGGGAGTCCGATGTGCTTTTCCATTGAATTTGCCTCAAACCGCTGTGCGACTGGCGCCCGTTCACGATTTTGGACGGACATTTCCCGTGCCAGCCACGCTACACCCATTCAAAGACAAAGGCTTAAGCAGAATTGCTCACGTCGACGGGCGCGAAAATAAATCAACCTCTCCAATGCGTGTCGAAAACACCGGCAGCGGGCCAAGTCTCTGATTCGAGCCAATAGGCATTGGCTCCGGACGCAGTAAGGGTGTAACGTTGCCTGACCAGCGTTCTTGCTGCACGCGGTTTTCCGAATGAAGCGTTTTCCCATCAATCGGATTGCAATCGGTTTCATGGCGGTCGCTGCTCTGGCGCTGCCCGCCATGGCGGCAACGGAAACCGTGCTCTACAGCTTTCCGAATTCCGGGACGGGCGAGCCCCTCGGAACTCTACATTTCAAGAACGGTTCTCTGTACGGAACCGGTTCGGGCGACGAAAAATCTGCCGACGGACAGGCCTTCAAACTGACAAACAAAGGCGGTTTCTGGAGAGAAACCACGCTGCTGACATTCGATGGCAGCAATGGCTCCACGCCTTTTACGGGACCGATTCGCGGTCCGGACGGGGTCTTCTACGGCACGACTGCCTATGGCGATGCCTATAACGGCGGAAACGTGTACGCGCTGTCCAAAAAGGGAGGAAAATGGGTCAGCTCCACGATCTGGGCCTTCGGCGGCACAACGGGCGACGCCACGCTGCCGGAGTGCGATCTCGTCATGGACAAATCCGGCAATATCTTCGGAACGACCTTTTATGGTGGCACCTATAATCTGGGCACCGTGTTCGAATTGAGCAACGTCAGCGGGGTGTGGACCGAGTCCGTGCTCCACTCATTCAGGGGAAACGGCGACGGGTGGTTTCCCTATGCCGGGCTTCTCATGGCGGGATCGGGGACGTTCTACGGGACCACACAATACGGCGGTAATTACGGCAACGGCACGGTCTTCAAGCTGTTTCAGTCTCGTGGCGTGTGGAAATTGAAGATCATCCACTCCTTCAATGGCGCCGACGGCTATGAGCCCTGGGGGCCGGTGATCAGGGACAAAAACGGTGCCCTCTATGGCACGACTCACGCGGGCGGCGCCTGGGACGTGGGCGTGGTCTTCATGCTCTCGCCGGCCGGCGGCAAATGGACTGAAACCGTCCTGCACACGTTCCCATTTCAGATCGGCAGCAATGACGGCTATGAGCCAACCGCGGGGCTCACTTGGGGTCCGTCCGGCAGCCTTTATGGAACGACCTCCACCGGTAATGCCAGCGACGGAATCGTATTCCAACTCACACAATCCGGCGGGGTGTGGACGGAGACCATTCTCCACGAATTCATCGGCAAGGGCGATTTCAGCAAGGGCGACGGAGGCGAGCTGCAGGGCGGCATTACTCTCGACAAGAATGGCGCCCTTTACGGCATGACCGTTGGGGGCGG